>JAJZYO010000116.1 GCA_021798075.1 Actinomycetes bacterium | reverse complement strand
GGGGGTCGTTGGCGCCCCCGCTACGAGCAAGGGGATGCGGATGTCCTTCACCCGCGACACGGGCGAGCGCGACCAGAGAAAATCGGCTTCGGTCGCCGGGTCGACAGCGCAGCAAAAAAGGCCCGGAGCAAAGGCGGCACCGACGAGCGCCGCGTAGCCTCCGTAAGAACCTCCCTAGATCGCCACTTTTGCCGGGCTCGCCCAGCCCTGAGCGACCGCGTAGCGGACCGCGTCCACCAGGTCGTCATGCATCTTGGCGCCCCATTGCCTGCACAGATAAACCCCGGTTGGCGGTCCACTGCGCCTCGGGGTCGAAGCCCCAACTGTCCCGGGCCGAGGGGCCGCCGTGCACGTTCAGCACCGCCGGCAGGTGGCTCCGCCCGCCCCGAGGGGGAACGTGGCGTACCCGTGGATGGCCGAGCCGTCCCGGGCAGCGAACGAGAAGGGTCCCATCGGGGCGAGCTCGTAGCTCGATAGTTCGGGCCGGTGGTCGAAGAGGAACCGGGCCCTCCGCGCGCTCGGTCGTAGAGGTAGTAGGGGACTGGGCCGGTGTCGTTGGTGAAACCGACGAGCCAGTTGGGGTCCGCCATGTCCCCTCCGGCGAAGAAGAGGTCCCCGTCACTCCATCCGCTCCTTGGCGAAAGCCGCCACCTGGGGCGCCTTCGTGACCGGGTGCAAGCGGACGGCCTCGATGTCCGCGCCCGGCAGGGACGCGAGCACCTCGACATCCCCGCTTTTCACGTCGATGCTCACGAGGCCGGCCGTGTCCGAAGAGGCCGCCGAAATAGCCGGTATCGTGTCGCCGGCAGAATTGAACGAGAGCGGGCGGACAAAGAGGGCCTCTTCGTAACCGAACGTTACCAGGGGCCTCCAGTCCTCTCCCTCGTCGCCACGTACGAACAGGACATGCGAGCCGTCGGGTTGCGGCACGCTATCCCCACGCCGCCCTCGTGAGGGGCATCCCGCTTTCGCCGCCTGGGCCGCAACGCACCCCGAGCACCTGGTGCACAGCGATCTTGCCCTCTTCGAAGGCGTTGGCCGAAGCAGCCATGTAAAGCCGCCAGGCGCGGGCGCGCCGCTCCCCTACCATCGCCACGGCCTCGTCCCAGGACGCCTCGAGGTTGGACACCCACGCCCTGAGCGTGAAGCAGTAATGCTCACGGAGGTTTTCGACGTCGCGCACCTCGAGCCCTGCGCGCTGCATGCCCTTTACCACTTCGCCCACGTCGATCAGCTCCCCGTCGGGGAAAATGTAACGGTTTATGAAGCCGGCGCCTCGCATCTTGCTGCCTCCAGGCTTGGAAATGGCGTGGTTGAGCAGCCGCCCGGCCGGTCCCAGCAGGCGGTACAAGGTGGCAAAGTACTGGTCCATCCGCGCCAAGCCGACGTGCTCGAACATGCCGATGGAAGAGATGGCGTCGAAGGTCTCGCCTCGAAGCACCCGGTAGTCCTGCAGGCGGACTTCCACCCGCGCGCTGAGCCCGGCGGCCTCGACTCGGGCTTTGGCGTAGGCCGCCTGGGCCGCGCTCAACGTGATACCGACGGCCTTGGCCCCGTAGGCCTCGGCGGCGCGGAGCACCATGGAGCCCCAACCGCAACCGACGTCTAGCAGGCGCATGCCGGGGCGTTCGTGGAGGCGGAGCTTGCGGCAGACGAGGTCGTGCTTGGAACGCTGGGCATCCTCCAGGGACATCTCCGCGACTTCGAACCGGGCGCAGGAATAGGTCATGGCCGGCCCGAGCACGAGCCGGTAGAAATCGTCGCCGACGTCGTAGTGGTGGGTTATGGCGGCGGCATCCCGGGTGCGGGAATGGCGCCAGCCGGAAAGGTGCGCCTCTTCGGGCGGACGGGGCGGCGGCAGGCCAACCGAACCGACGCGGCCGTGGCCCGCCAGCGAGGTGAGCAAGGAGGGGACCGTGTTCCGCAACCTCGCAGCGCGGCGCTTCGCATTGTTGTCGCGCTCGAGGACGGCGGCGTCACGGAGCACCCGCAACATGGCGGACAAGTCCCCCTCCACTTCAAGTTCACCAGTCACGAAGGCACGGGCCAGACCGAGCTCGTTGGGTGACCAAAGGACCCGGCGAAGAGCGTCCGGCGAACGGACGACGACGCGGCCAGCGCCTTCCAAAGGCCCGGTGGCGCTGCCGTCCCAAAAGACAAAGCGCACCGGCGGCCCGTCCGGGAAAAACCCAGCGAGCAGCGGCTCTAGCCTGCCCGCGACACCCGCTCGGCCGGCGGCCGCGCAACCCGAAGCCATTGCGCCGTGCGTCCCATCGTAAGCATTCGGGCCGGGGCTGCCGTCGGGCACCCCAGCGCCCTCGTGTTCTTCGCCAATGACGGCCATCGCGGCGCCAAGTTAGCGCTATCGAGCAACGGCCGCGCCCTGGTTCAGCTCGCGGGGCGCACGCCGACCTCCTCCAAATGGGCGAGGAGGTCCGCCGGGTCGTTGTAGACGCGGTAGGCGCCGGCGGCCTGCAGTTCCTCGGGCCCGTACCCGCCGGAGAGGAGCCCGATCCCGAGCGCACCGGCGCGCTGTGCGGCCAGCAGATCCCACACGCTGTCACCTACGACGAAACTGCGGGCCGGCGCCACGCCGAGCCGTTCGGCGGCTGCCAGGAACAAGTCCGGGTCCGGCTTGGCCCGCTTCACCTGGTCGCGGGTAACGATGGGCACGCCTGGCGCCAGCCCGAGCAGTGCCACGCCCGCCGACGCCACGTTGTCTCCCCCGCTCGTGGCTACCGCGAACGGCACCTCGTGGGCGCTAAGGGTGGCAAGAAGCTGGCGCGCCCCGGGCAAAGGGACGACGCTCCCCACCCGCTCGAGGTAGAACTCACGGTGAAGGCGCGAGAGCTTGGCCAGCGTCTCGGGGTCGAGAGTGCGCCCCGTCTCGCGCTGGAGCGCGTTCAAGAACAAGCCTCCGCTCATCCCAATCCGGCGGTGGATACGCCAGACCGAAAGCGGTATGCCACAAGCGCCGAGCGCTTCTTGCCAAGCCGTGACGTGCTGGTAGACCGAGTCGACGAGGGTCCCGTCGAGGTCGAATAGGAACGCCGGCCGAGGTACCGCGAACGGTTCTGCTTCAGCGCTCGGGCCGGGCACAAGGGCGACCTTAGCCGGGGCGTCGGGCCGGCTGCGCTGGAGCGGCAGGGCGGCCGCGACCTGGCCAAGGTGGCCCGGTCGCAGCGGGGGTGGCCGGTCGCAGCGGGCAAAGGTGGCCGTTATGGCACTAGCTCGGCGTCTCGAGCGCCGCACCCGCCGGCACCTGCTCCCTGCCATCGGGCCTCAGCAACCAGGCCGAACCTCGGCCCTTCACCTCCCAGCGCTCCGGGCCTCCGACGAGGGCAGTCAGTTCGTCGATGCCCACCACGCTCACGCCCTCGTCGCGGTCTCGCAGGACGCCCGAGACCAGGCTGGGGGCCCTGGCGACGAAGGCGTCGAAGTGGGGTATGACGCGCACATGAGGCAAGAGACCGAGCCCGGGGACCCCCTCCAGGCTCGGATCACGAAGTGACGGCACCCACGATGACAGCGCCATGGCCCCTGCACTGCACCCTGCCAAGGCCGCACCCTCCTGCCAGGCAGCCAAGACCGCCTCCCACACAAGAGTCGAGCGCAGGGTCTCTGCCAGAAAGGCCGGGTGGCCCCCCGACAGGTACACGAGCCCTGCTCCAGCCACTTGGGCCGCGACGAGCGGGTCGCCGGCGGTGTCACGGTCGCTGACCGCGAGCACTACCGCCTCCACCCCGAGACGCCGAGCCTGCGCCCTACCGAGATCGTGCCAGCGCTCCACGACCGAGGGGCCGTCCGGTACCGATGCGGTCGCGAGCTGGACGTAGCGAGGCGGGCGGCCCTCCAGCAAGCCCGCCTCGACCTCGGCCATCTGAGGCAGGTACTCGCCCGAACCAACCAGGGCTAGCGGCCCAGGACCGTTTGGCCTGTTTTGCACCCGCCCATCTTTGCCCACCCTGACTTCTCTTTTTGCGCGAATGGCGGGTTATGTGTATTGCCGCGCCTGCAGTCGGCGCACGGCTGGCCAGTTTTACGTATTCTTGTACATGGTGCCCGACCTCATGGAGCTGGACGAAACCACGGGCGTTTTGAGCGGCCCCTCGCCCAACCGGGCGCCCGCGGCGATCAGCCTGGAAAAGGCAGAATTCTGCCGCTCCCTGGTGCAGTTCCTCATCGATTTCATGTCCGTGGGCTCGAGCGTCTCTCCTCACTTGTCCGTGAAAGACCTCTCGCGGATGGGGCTCGAATTAGAGCTGAAGGGCGTGGCGCGGCCACCGGGGCGCCAGCCGACAGCCGCGCACCCAGTCGTGGCCCTCCCGACCGCGGCGGGCAGTTTCAGGGTGCCGCCCTTCGTCGCCGGCGGCCGCATGCACCCCGCCGAGTAGTTAGCGGTCCCAAACGCCTGGCCGGGCGGGGCCAATCTGCTTCCCAGCTTGCTACTCGGCGCCTCTTGCCGGCGCCTCTTGCCGGCGCCACTTGCCTCAGATGGCCAACCTCAACGACCGCAACCTGTCGCCGTGCCCGGGACGGTATGGTCGGGTGAAGGCGAGCCAAGGAGGCGGCGGTGAACACTCTGCGTACAAGCCCATTGCTCAACGTGGCAGACTTCGGGGCGGCCGGCGACGGGACGACCGACGACACCGCGGCACTGTCGAAGGCGATCGAAGAGGCAGCACCGGGCCAGGCGCCGACTGGCAACACGGTCTTCCTGCCGGCAGGCCGCTACCGGCTGTCCTCCGGCCTCACGCTCCCGCCCGGGGTGGCACTGGTCGGCACCGGCTGGAACACGCCCGGCTCCCAGGCCAACGTCTTTGCTGGCAGCTGGCTGCTGGCCCCCGCCGGCGCCAGCTGGAGCCCGGTCACCCTGGCCGGGGGCGGCGCCTCGGTGCGCAACCTGGGCTTCAACGTGCCCGACCAAGAGACGGGGGGACCGCCGGCGCCCGCCCAGCCCATGTTGCGGGTGACCGGCAACAATGCCCTGGTCGAGGACATCTTCCTCTACAACCCTTACATAGGCATCTACCTGGACGGGGGCGCACAAGCCACGCTGCGGCGGATCTTCGGCCAGCCGGTCGCCTACGGCATCCTGATCGACCGCTCGAGGGACAGCAACTACATCGACACCGTGCACTTCTGGCCCTACTGGCAACCCCCCGGCAACAGGCCGGCCGCCGCCTGGCAGCTGGCCAATGGGACGGCGATCTGTCTCCTCCGCTCGGACAACCCTCACCTGTCCAACGTCTTCGCCTACAACTACAACAAGGGCCTGTCGCTCGGCAGCTCGGAAGCCGGCACCCCCCACAAGGTCCATCTGTTCAATGCCGACTTCGACGGGTGCGTGACCGGGGTGCACGTGGCTGCCCCCGGCCAGGCCGGGATGGCCGCGACCCTGCAGATGGCCAACGTGACCGTCCAGGCTCCCACCGGTGCCGGCGTCCCGGCCGGCCATGGCGTGTGGGTCGAGGCTGTGTCGGCTTACGCCATGCTCCAGGCTTCCAACCTGCGGGTCGCCGCCTCCGGGGGCAACGCCGTCCGCATCGACGCCGACGACGTCACCTTTTTCGGAGAGAACGTCTCGCTCGAAAACTGGCGAGGCCCCGAGGGCTTCCACATCTCCTCACCACGCAGCTTCGCCCACCTCGGCGTGGGGTTCAGAGCCGGCCCGGGGACGCCGTTCGCGCCCAAGTCGCAGTTCCGCCTGGCCCGGACCTAGGGGCGGCGCCGTCGGCTGCTGGCCCTAATACTTGAAGTTGGGCAGGTGCCAGCGTGGCGTGCCGTCGATCACGCAAGAGCCGGCCCGTCGCCCGTCGGGCCGGCCGGCGGGGAAGGCCGTGGCCAGGGCATCGGCGATGGCGGCGGCCCGCTTGGCCGAGCCCTGGGAGCTGTAGTGGATGCCGTCGGAGATAAACCACGAGCGCTGTGCCGTGGCCGCCCAGTTGAACACCGCCATGTCCGGGTAGTGCGGGCACGCCGCCACCAGTGCCTGGTCCCAGCGGCGCATGTTGGCCTCCGCATAAGGGCCGCTCGACACCAGGGTCACAGCGTTGACCCAGAGGACGGGTTGGTCCCCGATCAGCGACATCATCTCTTTCACCCGCTGGGCCATCCCGACGTTCGACCCGACGTAGACGTCGGCGGCGTCGTTTGTCCCCAAGGCGAGCACCCAGCAGCCCCTGTAGCCCTGCTGGACGAGTGCCTTGGCCATCTGGAAGGCGTTGTCGGTGCCAGGGAGGGTCTCGACGATGGAAGTCCCGCCCTCGATCCGCATGATGGACTGGTCGACGCCGACCCTCGCGTACTGGGCCCCGAGCCGCTGTGCCGGGTCGGGGAGGTAGCTGGTCGAGATGAGGCTTGCCGACGTGGAGTCACCGATGTCGACCACCTGCTTACAGGCCGTACGAAGTTCGAAAGGCGCGGCCTTGGCCACCGGGGCGCCGCCCTGGTGTGCTTGGCCGCCGGCAGTCGTAGCGCTGGTTTGGTGGCCGGCTGCGCCCCGGCCGGACGCCGGGATGCCGCGGCCCGAGCCGTGGCCGCCCGAGAGCGCCCCGCCGGCGACGCTCGTGTGGCCGGCAGGCCTCGTCGTGGTGGCAGGCCTCGTGTGGCCGG
>JAJZYO010000115.1 GCA_021798075.1 Actinomycetes bacterium | reverse complement strand
GTTGTACGGCTCGTGGAGAAGCTCTCCGCGAGAGCCCGCTCAGGGGGAAGAGCCTCGCCCGGTGCCAGCTCGGCCAGCATTTCGGCCAGCTGGCCCTTCACCAAGTAGTACTTGGGGTGCCGCTTTGCAGTCCCGTCAGGTCCAGGCTTCATGAAGAGCCTCGCCTCCTTGTCCTGTGGCGTGCCCATACGGCTTCTTGTTATGCGCGGCACTCAAGTCTGGGCGGCCTCCTGGCCGATCGAAACTACAGCAAGAGCGTTTAGGAGAGAGGTTTTGGCCACCACAGGACTGCGCGTGCCCTCGGTCAAGCAGGCTCGCGGGGACGCTGACGAGGACGAAGCCCGTCGTGCCGCCGCGCGCCGGCCCTTCGAGTGTGACTTGCCAGGCACGCCGGAGGAATTTGCGGCGATGTTCGCCACCGGTGAGCGTCAACGATGGCCGGAGGTATCGCGCGCCGGGCTCTACGGGCTGTTGCGGCACTCCGCGGAGCCCGGGGGGGAGGCGAAGGAGGAGATCGGTCGCCTCCTTGACCGGGCCAGCCGCGACGGCGACGACGACATGGTCGCGCTCGCCCTCGCCTGGAGGGCCTGGGTCGCGATCGCCCGGAAAGGCGAAATGGGGGGCCAAGCGGACGACGACCTTGCCCGGGCGGCCGTAATGCTCGAGTCGCCTGGAGGCGACCCCGTAGTGAGGGCGGCGGCACACTTCCGCGTGGCGTTCTCCTTCTGGCACCGCCGGCTCTGGGAGCTCGCGGACGAACAGTTCGCCGCCACCGAGGCCATGGTCGAAGCCGTCGACCCCTACGCCAAGGACCCCCTCCTCCATCGCGCCGCGCTGGCCCTGGACCGGGTCATGGTGCAAGTGGACCTGGCTTATGTCATTCGCGAGCTCGGAGACTTGGCCGCCGTACGCAAGCGGCGCAAAGCCACGCGGCTGCTCGTAGCCACCACCGAGTGCCTCGACTTGACACCAGTGTGGCGAGACCACGTCCGCGTGGCTGCCCTGCTGGTGGACGTGCTCGCCGGCCTCGACCGCCATGCTCAGGTCACAAAAGAGCTCCGCAACGTCTCTGACAACGAAAAACTCGCCGAGTGGGAGGCCCACCTCTACCTCGCGAAAGCGCTCCATGCCGACGTAGTGGGGCACGCGGCCGCGGTCGAGGCAGTCGAGCGGGCCATCGACCTGCTCCGCCCCGCCAGCTCCGACGAACCCGTCTATTTCATGGCGCTCCGCCAAGCGGCCGCGTTGGAAGCGGCGAGCATGGGCAAAGAGACCGCGGGTTTGCGTTGCGCCGACGCGCTGGCGGCGCAACGGGAAAGGGGGCGATTGGCGAGCGTCGCCGGCATGCGCGCGACACTTGCGTCGGAACGGCTCCGCAAAGAACGCGACGACCTCTTGCGCCACGCCGACAGCGACCCCTTGACCGGCCTCGCCAACCGCCGCGGTTTCGCACGCCACGTCGAAAACCTGCTCTCCTCGGCTACCGAGCAAGTCGCCTACTTGGTCTTCGACCTGGACAACCTGAAGCCAGTCAACGACCGCTTCGGCCACGCTGCGGGCGATGCGGTCCTCCTTCGCATGTCTCAAGTGCTCCGCGACGGCGTGCGCGAAGGGGACTTCGCCGCCCGCGTCGGAGGTGACGAGTTCGTGCTGCTTCTCATTGGCTCCGGCCGAGCAGCTGCCGCTCGGCGGGCGGACGAGATCGCTGCCGCACTCGCCAGAGAGGGCTGGGAAGGCATCGACCCCGGGCTCAGGGTCTCCGTCAGTGCGGGCTTCGCCGCCGGCCACCCCTCCGAAATCGAAAAGCTGGCAAAAGAGGCCGACTTCGCGCTCCTGCGGGCGAAAAGCGCCAAGCACGCTGCCGCGCCAGATCTCTCGGCCCCGACCTAGGCCGGCCAGACGCGCGCCTGCCCTGGCGTCGGCCCGGCCAAGGGCCGGTAATTGACCCCTAGGGCGTCGAGGCGCGCCAAGTGGGCTGCGAGCCTCGGCTCGAACTCCGGCCAGCTGCGTTCCCGGCTCGACCAAACGGTCTCGGCAAAAGCGCAAACCCGAGGGAAGTACATGTACTCGGCGTGCTCGGGTGTCGCTACGTACTCGGTCCAAAGCTGGCACTGGGCGCCTGCGATCATCACCTCCTGCTCGGCCGGCATGCCCTCTGGCACCGGCTCAAGGCTGTATGCCTTCTCCACGCTTATCGCGGGACGGATCGCGACGGGTTCGGAGGGGTCGTCGGCGTAGGACCAGTCGAAATAAAGCCAGGGCTCCGGCGCCATGACCACCCGGTGGCCCGATGCCGCGGCCCGCTCGGCAACAGAAAGGGCCGTCTCGGCCCTCCATGGGACGATCACGCAGCCCGCCGGCGCACCCGCGTCGAGCACTTCTTCCCAGCAGACGAGGGAACGGCCCCTCTTTGCCACCGTCTCCGCGACGCGGGCGGTAAACCAGCCTTGGAGGTCCTTGGGGCCGGCCAAGCCCCGCTCCCGGCAAAGCTCTGCAGCCCGCTCGCTCGCCTCCCACTGGACCGTCGGGCACTCGTCGCCACCAATATGGATGTAGGGAGAGGGGAAGACGTCCATCAGCTCGTTGAGCACGCCCGAACAAAAAGCGACCGTGCTTTCCTCCATGTTCAAGACGTCTTCACTTATACCCCAGGTAGTCAATACTTCGAACTGCTTGCCCGTGTTGCCGAGCTCCGGGTATGCCGCAATTGCAGCTTGCATATGCCCGGGCATATCGACCTCTGGGACCACCGTCACGAACCGCCGCGCCGCATATGCCACTACCTCCGCCAAGTCGGCCTGGGTGTAGAAGCCACCGTGGGGCTTCCCGTCTTTCTTACCCTCCCTGTAGTGGCCGACCGGGGACTCGCGTCGCCACGCGCCCACCTCGGTGAGGCGCGGGTACCGCTTCACCTGAAAGCGCCAGCCTTGGTCGTCTGTCAGGTGGAGATGCAACATGTTCAGCTTGTGGAAGGAAGCGAGGTCGACCAGCCGCAGGAGGAAGTTTTTCGGGAAGAAATGGCGGGCGACGTCCAAGTGGACGCCCCTCCAACCAAAGCGAGGTACGTCGGTCACCTCGACGCCTTCCACCTCGACCGCCCCGGTCGGCCCCGGCGGGGCGGCTCTGTGCAGATCGGCCGGGAGCAACTGGAGCAGCGTCCGCGTCCCGTAGAACACGCCTGCCGGTGCCGCTCCCACCACCTCGACGCCGTCCTCGCTCGAGACGAGGCGGTACCCCTCGCCGGCAACGCCGGCCGGGCCCGCCGGCACACGGTACCCCTCGCCAGCAACGCCGGCTCGGACCGCCGGCGCGCCTCCGCCAAACTCGCTGCTAATGCGCAGCCGGACGGTACCGGCGGGACTGCTCGCTTCGGGGCCGCCCCTCGAGATGCGCCATCCAGTGGCCGACTCGAGCTCGTTCGCGAGCAGGTCTGCGACGCCAGCACACGCCGGGTCCGACGAGACCACCATCCCGTCGGAGAGCGATGCCCGCCGCCCGAGGGTGCGTACGCTGAGAGGACGCGGGACAAGGTTAGACACGCTCAATTGGCACCTCGGATGGTTGGGAGGCCGGTCAAAAGGCCTGTGCGGTCGTGGGCTACTCGCCCGGCGATGATTGTCGCCAGGGCGCGGTAATCGCGGTCAAGGACGACTATGTCCGCATCGGAGCCAGGCGAGAGCCGGCCTTTTTGCTTTTCTCCGAGCACGGTCGCAGGCGTCAAGGAAGCCGCTTGGAGCGCCACCGTGAGCGCAAGTCCGGCCTCCTTCACGGCAAAGCCGACCGCCCGGTCCATCGTGAGAACGCTCCCCGCGATCGTCCCGCTCTCGTCTGCTAAGACGGCGCGATCTTCCGAGACGAGGACCTCCAACGGGCCGAGGTGGTAACGCCCAGGCGGGGAGCCGGTCGGACCGATCGCGTCTGTTATGAACACCGTCCGTTCGGGGGCTAGCGAGGCCACCATGGAGATGACGGCCGGGTGGAGGTGGACGCCGTCGGAGACGACTTCGAGGTGGGCGCGGGGGTCTGTCAGTGCGGCCCCCGGCGGACCAGGCCGGCGGTGGTGGAGAGGGGCCATCCCGTTGAAGAGATGGGTGACTTCCCTCGCGCCGGCGTCGAACGCGGCCACCGTCGTAGCGTAGTCGGCGTCGGTATGCCCCACCGACACCACGACGCCCGCATCGGCGGCGGCCCTTATGACCTCCATGGCACCGGGCAGTTCGGGAGCCAGCGTGAGCAACCGGAGCGTGCCCTCGGCCCGGTCCAAGAAGTCGGAGAGCTCTTCTCGCGAAGGCGGGCGGATGGCCCCTGGGTACTGCGCACCAGCCCTCCGGGGCGATATCCAGGGCCCCTCGAGATTGGTCCCTAGGACGCCGCTACCGGGCTCCCTCGCGACTCTCGCGACCCCTTCCAACGCGTTCGCGAGGACCTCGTGGGTATCAGAGACGGTCGTCGCCACAAGGGCGGTCGTGCCGTGAGCCGAGTGGTAGCGCGCCACCTCCCGCACTGCTGCCTCTGCCTCCTCGACCGTGGCGCAGTTGACGTCGTGGCCCCCTCCGCCGTGCACGTGCACGTCGACGAGGCCCGGTGCGACAACGACGTCACCGAGCTCGATGGGCAGGGGGAGCCCGCCGGGCACGCGACCGTGCCCTACCTCGCGTACCGTCGCCCCTTCGACGACGACGAAGGCGTCGTCGATCAACTCGGTCGGGGTCGCGACACGACGGGCAGAAAGGACAAAGGTCTGGTGCTTCATGTGGCGGTCACCTTCGTGAGGCCTGGCGGCGAATCTGGGTCGAGCCCGCCGAGACGGGCGAGTGCGAGGGCGAGCTGCTGGCCGCGCACGACAGCGAGCACGGGCGCGAGCGCCTCCGGGGCCGACGCCTCCCAGCCGAGCACGCTCCCCTCGACCGGTCCCACCAACTGGGCGTCGGCACCGCGCGCCCTCAGTTCCGAGACGAGGCTCTTTACGTCCTCTGCGGCCGGGCCCGGGTGGGCGAACGCCACGATGCTCGGCCCTGAGACGGCCATCGCGATCGGTCCGTGGCGGAGGTCCGCCGCAGAAAAGGCGGCCGTGAAGCGCGCCGTAGTCTCCTCGAGCTTCAGCGCGACCTCGCGAGCAGCCCCGTAGAGGAGGCCCCTCGCCACCGTGGCGATGCGGTCAACACCGACCAGCGCGGCGGCCAGCTCCTCGGCGGGCGCGTTGTCGTCAAGGACTGCTGCGACCTGGCGAGGGAGCTCTTTGGCTGCTTGCTCCGACACGCCGGTCTCGCCGAGGGCACCGGCGACGATCGCGAACGCGGTCAGCTCCGCTGTCACGGTCTTAGTCGCAGGGACGGCGCGTTCCTCGCCGGCACCGAGATCCACGACGAGCTGAGCGGCTTTGGCAAGAGGGCTCTCCGGGTCGTTCGTGAAGGCGAGCGTGCAGGCGCCCTTGCGGCCGGCCAGCTCGGCCAGCTCCACGATCTCGGGGGTACGCCCCGACTGGCTCACCGCTATCACCATGTAGCCGCTGAAGTCGGTATCGGCCTTGTAGAGCGTATGCAGGCTCGGCGAAGCCAGCGCCACTGGGCGGTGGGTCGCCATTTCGAGGAGGTAGGCGCCGCAGGTCGCTGCGTGGTCCGATGACCCGCGGGCAACGAGCACCGTGCCGGCCAGGGGCGCCGGGACCACCTTCCTCACCCGCTCCGCAAGCTCGGGGGCTCGCACGACCAAGGCGGCCAAGCGGGCGGGCTGCTCGCGCATTTCGGCCTCCATGACCCTTCCGAGCCCTCTTCCCTGGTGCGTACTGCTCATCTCGTCTCGCTCACCCTTTCACGGCGCCGGCCGTCATGCCTGTCACGATGCGGCGCTGCACCAACAGGAAGAACACCACGACCGGCAGAGACATTATCGTGCAGCCGGCCATCAGGCCACCGTAGTCGGTCCCGGTATTGGTGCTGAAAGAAAACAGCCACACTGGGAGGGTCTGGTGGTAGTTCTGCTGCATTATGACGTTCACATAGAGAAAATCGTTCCAGGCGGTGATGAAGGAGAACACGCCCGTCGTAATGAGGCCGGGGAGCACGAGCGGGAAGAGGATCCGCATGAAGGCACCGAAGCGGCTTGCACCGTCGACCATGGCCGCCTCCTCCAGGTCCACGGGGACGGCCCGGACGAAACCTCGAAGCGCCCATATCGTGAACGGGAGCGTGATGCTTACGTAGGTAAGTATGAGGCCGAGATAGTTATCGGTCAGGTGGTACCTATCGAGGAGCAGGTAAAGGGGGATGACGAGAGCGGTCGAGGGCACCATCTGGACCACCAGGATCAGCACCAAAAAGGGCTTCGCCCCCCGCAGGCGGAAGCGGGTGACCGCCGTTGCCGCCAGGAACGCCACGACGAGCACGAGGGCCACGGCCGAGCAGACCACGACCAAGCTGTTGCGGGCGTCATCCCAGAACCAAGGCCGGTTCACGGCGTCCACGAAGTCATGGAAGGTGAAGTGGACCGGGAAGAAGCTCGGTGTGAGCGAGGTGATCTGGCCGTTCGGCTCGAAAGCCGAATTGACCATCCAATAGACGGGGAAGACCATAATCACGACGAACACCGCCGCCACGGCTCGCCAGAACCACGTCGCTCGGCGGTAA
>JAJZYO010000114.1 GCA_021798075.1 Actinomycetes bacterium | reverse complement strand
AAGCTGCGACCTGTTTGTGACGGAAAACTCCACCACGTCGCCACCGATCCTGTCCTTCAGCTGCTCGGGCGTGCCCGATGCGATCACTTGGCCGTGGTCTATGACGACGATGCTGCCGGCGAGCTCGTCCGCTTCGTCCAGGTACTGGGTCGTGAGCAGCAAGGTGCTGCCTGCCGAGACGAGCTCGCGGATGATGCCCCACATCCCCAACCGGCTGCGGGGATCCAGGCCCGTTGTCGGCTCGTCGAGGAAAAGCACCCTTGGGCGCCCGATCAAACTGGCAGCCAGGTCGAGGCGGCGCAGCATGCCCCCCGAATAAGTCTTGGCCTGCCTCCCGCCGGCGTCGGCGAGGTCGAAACGATCGAGCAGTTCCTGGGCACGCGTGCGCGAGGTCGCCTTGCCCAAGTGGTAGAGGCGACCAGCCATCTCCAGGTTTTCGAAACCGGTCAGGTCCGGCGCAATGGCCGTCGCCTGGCCGGTGAGGCCGATGACCCGCCGGACGGCCGCCGGGTGACGGGCAACGTCGAGCCCGCACACCGTCGCCCGCCCGCCGGAGGGCGCTAGCAAAGTCGTGAGTATCCGCACTGCCGTCGTCTTGCCAGCACCGTTTGGCCCGAGCAAGCCGAGCACATGGCCTTCGGGGACCGAAAAGTCCACGCCGCGAAGCGCTTCGACCTTCCCGAAGGACTTGCGCAGCCCTTCGACTTCAATGATCACCGCTTATCACCTCTCGAGTGCCCGGCTCCGCCAGGACCGCATTCATTGTGCCCGTTTCGAGCGAGCTCGTCTCGACTTTTACTCGCCCTCATTGTGACCGTCTTCACTGCTGTCCATCGCGCTTTGCGCCTCGGCCCTGTGCACACGCATCTCCCAGGACAGGTCGTCCATGAAGACCCAAGTCCTCCTGTGGATCGCAGACGGCCCGTAGGCCTGGAGCGCCATCTTGTGGCGCCAGCACGGGTAGCCCTTGTTGTGCTCGAACTCATAATGCGGGAAGCTTGGCGCCAAGGACCTCATATAGCGGTCCCGGGTGACCTTGGCGAGTATGGAAGCGGCCGCTATCGACAAGCAATAGCGGTCACCGCCCACGATCTTGTGGACGCTCCCGGTGCCGGCAAAGTCCCATTTTCCGTCCAAGAGGACGATGTCGGGCACAGGACCGAGCGCAGCGAGGCTGTCGAGTGCCCGCCTCGCGGCCAGCCGTTGGGCGTCCGCCATCCCGAGCGAATCGCACTCCTCCTGGCTCGCAGCACCGACGGCCCAGCTGCTGCACCATGAAGCAACTCGCTCGAAGAGCTCCTCCCGGCGCCCTTCAGGCAGCATCTTCGAGTCTCGCACGCCGTACACCCGCCGGCCCTTTGGGAGAACGGCCGCCCCCACCATGATCGGCCCCGCCCAGGCACCCCGGCCGACTTCGTCCATGCCCACAACGACATCGTGGCCGGCGGACCAACAGTCGCGCTCAAACTCGAGGGTAGGGGCACGACCGTAGGAGGGACGTCGCGAGGCCCCCCTCCCTCCTGGCGCTACGCTGGCCACCGGCGCCACTCTAGAGGCGTGCTAGAGATGTCAGGGAAGGAGGGCTATCTGGTCGGCTTCGGTCCCGTCGGGCTTTGCCCCGAAGAAGGCATCGACTATCTCGCGCGCGACGTCGGCGGTGGTGATGCGAAGCGAGAGCGCAAGCACGTTCGCATCGTTCCAACGCCTCGAGCCTCGAGCCGTCTCCGCATCGACGCAGAGCGCCGCCCTGACACCGTTCACCTTGTTGGCAGCCATCGTCACGCCCGTCCCCGTAAAACAGCACACCACGCCGGCGTCTGCATCGCCCGTGGAAACGGCTTCCCCCACCATCCGGCCGACTTCGGCCCAGCGCAAACCGATGCCGAGCCTTTGGACCTCGTGCCCGAGGCGCTTCAGGTGGGCCTCGATCTCGTCTGTCATGGGCGTAACCTCGTCGGTGCCGAAGGCAACGTTCATCGCCCTAACCCTAGTGCGGGCCTAGGATGACCGCCGTGAGCAGTCTCGCGGGGCCTGCCGTCGTCCTCGTGCCGGTCAAGGCCTTCAGCGAGGCCAAGATGCGCCTTTCGGGCGTCCTTACCCCACCCGAGCGTGCCGCGCTCGCAAGAAAGCTGGCGGAGCGCGTGCTTTCGGCGGCGCGGCCCTTACCGGTAGCGGTCGTTTGCGACGACAGCGAAGTGGCCCGCTGGGCAGAAGGCCTTGGCGCCCACGTGCTAAGTGAGCCTGGCGTGGGGCTCAACGCCGCCGTGGCAGCGGCGCTCTCACAGCTCACCTCAGAGGGTTATGACCGTGTGGTCGTCGCGCACGGCGACCTCCCGCTGGCCACCAACCTGGCCTGGCTGGCAGACGAGGAGGGGATCGTGCTCGTCCCCGACCGTCACCTCGACGGTACCAACGTGATCAGCCTGCCCGCCGGCTGCGGCTTTCGCTTCAGCTATGGCCCCGGGTCGTTTTCACGCCACCAAGCCGAGGCGGAGCGCACGGGCTTGGCGTGGAGAGCCGTCCACGACGACTCGCTCGCCTGGGATGTCGACTTGCCGGCAGACATGGCCGCCGTGGCGCCCTTAGGCCGGTTGTAGCACCCTTGCACCAGCCGTAGCGCCTTAGGTTTTCCGGCCTACAGGCCCGCACCCCCAACGCGCTTGCCTTGTCGAAGCGGAGGCCGCCGAACCGCCTGAGACTGAAAAGCGAGGAACCCTCTCCCCGCCTCGCTTACGGGAACCCTTAGTAGGGGTAGGGGTAGGGGTAGTCCCTGAGGAGGAACCACCTCGCTCCTCCCGGAACTGTCCTCTAAATTGCACCGCAGCACCGCAGCATCGCAACTCGGCACACGCTGGCGCTCGCCTCAATGGCAGCCTCCGACGAGCGGAGGGCCGGAGCAGGCGGCGAGCGCCAGACGGGCCGTTGGCCTCGAGCCCTTCGCGGCTCTACTAGCCCCTGCCTCGCGACCGGGCGGCAGTTTTGGTGACCTTGGTTGCCCGAGCCGTCGTCCTGGCAGGCGCTTTGGAGACAACGGCCCTCTTGGCGGGGGCCTTGGTTACTGCAGCGGCCGTCTTCCTCGTCGAGCGAGTCGCCGGGGCGGCCTTCACGGCAGCCGAAGCTTTGCGGCCACCTCGGGCCGGCGCTGCCTTCGCTGCAACGGTCTTGGTCGCCTTGACAGCCTTGGTGGCACGAGCGGCACCAGTGGTGGCAGCTGCTGCCCGCCCCCTGCCGGCGGCCTTGGTGGCGGATACAGCCTTGGTGGCGGCTGCTTTCCTGCCGGCGGTCTTCTTGGCGTTGAGGGACACCTTGAAGCCGGCCGCGGGGCTGAAGCGAATGCCCTTGGAAGCGGCGATCTTGACGGGTTGGCCGGTCCGCGGGTTGCGACCAGTCCGAGCCTTGCGGGCCGTCGGGTTGAAGCTACCAAACCCGTAGATCGTTACCCGGTTGCCGGAGCGGACCTGGTCGCCGATCGTCGCCACGAAGGTTTCCACCGTCTCTTCGACTTGGCGGCGGGGTTGCCCTGTCGTGGTTACTATCTCTTCTATTAGCTGGGAGCGGTTCAACGCACCTCCTATTGGATGGGGAAGTTAGACAGTTGCTAGTTGCCTAAGCACATCATCAAATACTGTTTTGACCCTTAAGTCAAGTATTCCCGTTGACGATGCCCTTCTACACGCTCGCAAGAGGGCCGACTGGGCTCCAACGCGCATCGCGAGAGCTACGTCATAGTGGCGCAAACGGACGGCCCGGTGCGGGCAAGTAGCGCTGCTGCCAGCGTAAATCTGCCAAGATGGCGCCATGAGCACAGCAACTGAAGGCGAGAGCGGCGGCAAGGGCGAGGCGATGGCCGCCGAATGGAGGCGTTTGGAAGAACAGGCAAGCGCCGGCGTCCCATGGAAGCGTTGGGGGCCGTACCTTTCAGAGCGCGCCTGGGGCACCGTCCGAGAGGACTACTCGTCCGACGGAGACGCATGGACGTACTTCCCCTTCGAAGAAACCACTTCGCGCGCCTACCGCTGGAACGAGGACGGTATGGCCGGCATCTGCGACGAAGACCAGGTGGCGTGTCTCGCGCTAGCACTCTGGAATGGCCAAGACCCCATGCTGAAGGAACGGATCTTCGGCCTGACGAACGGCGAGGGCAACCACGGCGAGGATGCGAAGGAATGTTGGTGGTACTTAGACGCCACCCCCACTTCGAGCTGGCTGCAATGGCGATACCACTACCCGCAGGCGAGGTTCCCATACGAAGAGCTGCGGGAAACCAACGCCAAACGGGGCCGGGACATGCCCGAGTTCGAGCTCGTGGACACGGGGATCTTCGATGGCGGGCGGTTCTTCGCCGTCAATGTGACTTGGGCCAAGGCAGGTCCCGAAGACATCTGCTGGGTTATAGAAGCGACCAACAACGGGCCAGCAGCGGCGCCCCTCGACATCCTCCCGACCGTGTGGTTCCGCAACCTCTGGAGCTGGGCGCCAGGCATTGCCAAGCCCTCGCTCACAGCGACAGCACCTCACGCCGGTAGCGCAGCCCGATTGGTGCTCGAGTCGGACAGGTTGGGGGCCCTTGTACTATCGGCAGGACCGGGGCAAGACGGCGTTGCACCCGAGGTTCTCGTGTGCGACAACGAGACCAATACCGCCAAGCTGTGGGGATCCGAGGGGCCGAAGTACCCCAAGGACGCCATCTCGGACCACGTGGTGCACGCTACGCCGTCGGTCAACCCGGCACGGACGGGCACAAAGGCCTCCCTTCGCTACCACTTCGAGGTTGCCCCGGGCGCGACGGTGTCAGTGAGGCTGCGCTTCGGGCGCCAGAGCGGCGACCTCGGCACCAGCTTCGACACCGTCCTCGCCGAGCGAAAGGCTGAGGCGGACGAGTACTTCGCGACGCTGACGCCTTCGGGGGCCAGCGAACAAGAGGCCGGCGTGCTGCGCCAAGCGGCCGCCGGGATGCTGTGGTGCAAGCAGTTTTACCACTACGACGTCGAACGCTGGCTCACCGGCGACCCGCTGCAACCGACGCCTCCTCCCCAAAGGCGGCTCGGGCGCAACTCGGGCTGGACACACGTGTTCAACCACGAAGTGATCTCCATGCCGGACTCCTGGGAGTACCCCTGGTACGCGACCTGGGACCTCGCCTTCCACACCGTCGCACTCGCGCACCTCGACCCCGATTTCGCAAAATCACAACTGCTCCTTCTCTGCCGCGAGTGGTACATGCACCCGAACGGCCAGTTCCCTGCCTATGAATGGGACTTCGGGGACGTGAACCCGCCCGTGCAGGCGTGGGCGGCGATGGCGGTCTGGCGCATCGATGCTGGCCGGCGTGCCAAAGCGGGGCTGCCACCGGACAACGGCTTCTTGGAGCGCATGTTCCACAAGCTCCTCATAAACTTCACATGGTGGGTAAACCGCAAGGACGCCGAGGGCAACAACGTCTTCGAGGGCGGCTTCTTGGGGCTCGACAACATCGGCCTGTTCGACCGGTCGAGGCCGCTCCCCGTGCCAGGCGTGCTCGAACAGTCCGACGGGACCGCCTGGATGGCCATGTACTGCATGTCCATGCTCGAGATGGCGCTCAGGCTCTGCGACATCGACCCGACCTACGAGGACATCGCCATCAAGTTCTACGAACACTTCGGCTACATCGCCGCTGCCATCCGCGACTGCGGGCTCTGGGACGAAGAGGACGGCTTCTTTTACGATGTCATCCACTTCGCCGATGGCCGCCACCTTCCCGTGAGGGCGCGCTCGATGGTCGGCATCGTGCCCCTCTTTGCAGTCACCACGTTCCATCCCGACCTCGCGGCCAAGCTCCCAGAGTTCACTGCTCATGTCCGGTGGTTCGAGGAAGCCAAGCCGGACCTCGCCGCTTGGGTTGCCCACACCCAAGCGCCCGGCAAGGACGGACGGCGGCTCATGTCGATCGTCGACGCCGAGGGCTTGGGGAAAGTGCTGCGCTACGTGCTCTCAGCCGATGAGATGCTCTCGCCGTATGGGGTGCGGAGCCTTTCGCGCTACCACCACGACCACCCCTTCGCGCTCTCCTTCGACGGCCAGTCCTACAGCATCGACTACGAACCCGCCGAGTCGACCACGGACATGTTCGGCGGCAACTCCAACTGGCGGGGCCCGGTTTGGTTCCCCCTCAACTTCTTATTGATAGAGGCCCTCCGCCGCTATGCCCGTTACTTCGGCGACGACTGGCGCGTTGAATGCCCCACCGGCTCCGGCAACCAGCTCACCCTCACGGAAGTCGCCGACGAGCTGTCACGCAGGCTCGTATCGTTGTTCCTGCCGGGAAGCGACGGCCGCCGGCCGGCGCACGGCGACAACCCGACGATCGCGAGTGACCCGGCGTGGCGCGACCTCATCTGGTTCCACGAGTACTTCCACGGCGACACGGGCGCCGGCTTGGGCGCGAGCCACCAAACGGGCTGGACGGGCCTTGTGCTCCACCTGATCGCCAATGAAGGCGGCATCGCGCCGAGCCGATAGGCGCCTAGCCGACGGGAAGGCGGGCGCCTGAGAGCATCTCGCCGGCGGCGACCTCCCAGTTGTCGCCGAGGACGCTCAAGGCGTCCACCACAGCCCCGAAACCGACCCTGACGTTACGTCCGAGCACAGAACGCCTT
>JAJZYO010000113.1 GCA_021798075.1 Actinomycetes bacterium | reverse complement strand
CGGCCGTCCTCTGTCTTCAGCCGGCCGTCCTCTGTCTTCAGCCGGCCGTCCTCTGTCTTCAGCCGGCCGTCCTCTGTCTTCAGCCGGCCGTCCTCTGTCTTCAGCCGGCGGCCCTCCGCCCCTCCCGGCAGCCGGGGCCGCTCCGGGGCGTGGAGCTTGTCCCACAGGGCGTCTGCCACGCTGTCGGGCAGCCAGCTGATCCCGGCGAGGGCTTCGCGCCGCGCCTCCCGTACCGCCTTGATGCTCCCGAGCTCGGCCACCAGCCGCTTGCGCCGGGCGGGCCCGAGCCCAGGCACGCCGTCCAGCACCGACGCCGTCACCTTCCTGCCCCGGAGCTTGCGGTGGTAGCCGATGGCGAAGCGGTGGGCTTCGTCGCGAACCCGCTGGAGCAGGTAGAGCGCCTCCGAACCGCGGGGGATGCGCACCGGTTGGCTCATGCCGGGGAGGTAGACCTCCTCGAACTGCTTGGCCAGGGCGGCAGTGGGGATCTCCTGGTCCAAGCCGAGCTCTTCGAGCACCCGGACGGCCACGCCCAGCTGCCCCTTGCCACCGTCTACGAGCAGGAGCTGGGGCGGGTAGGCAAAGTGCCGCTTCCTTTCGGCCACTGGGAGCTCCCTCTCTTCCAGGTAGGCACGCAGCCTGCGGGTGAGGACCTCCTCCATGGCCGCGTAGTCGTCGTTGCCCGGCACGCTCCGGACCTTGAAGCGCTTGTACTCCGAGGGCTTAGGCAGCCCGTCCTCCATCACCACCATCGAGCCGACGTAGTCGGTGCCCTGCAGGTGGCTCATGTCGTAGCACTCGATCCGGAGCGGCGCTTCGGGCAGACCGAGGGCCTCTTGGAGGGCGTTCAGGGCACGGGCCCTCGCGTTGTGGTCGGCCGAACGCTTCAGCCTGTGCCGGGCCAGCTCCTCGCTCGCGTTCTTGGCCACCATTTCCAGCAAGGCCTTCTTGTCGCCCCGTTGGGGGACATGGAAGCGCACCCGGCTCTGGCCCCCCGCGCTCGGGTTGACGCTGCGCTCCGGCCGGCGCTTGCCGCTGGCCGCCCACCACTCGATCTCGGCGTTGGTGCCGCCGCCCGCGGCGCTCTCGGCCCGAAGGCCGCTCAACCACTCGAGGAGCAGTTCCGCCTCGTCCACCTCACCCGGTACGAGCACGAGCGGCGGCACCCCGTTGACCGGCTCCGAATAGTGCTGGTGCAGGACGTTCGCCAGGAGCTGCGGCGCCTCCAGGTCTTCCACCTTGTCGACGATGAACCCCTTCCTCCCGACGACGCGGCCCCTCCTCACGTAAAAGACCTGGACGGCAGCTTCGAGCTCGTCCTCGGCCAGGGCAAAACAGTCGAGGTCCTCGGCCTTCTCGGTGACCATCTGCTGCTTTTCGACCGCCCTGCGCACCGAGGCCAGCCGGTCCCGCAGGCGGGCGGCCAGTTCGAACTCCAAGTTGGCCGCCGCCTCGTGCATCTCGGTCTCGAGCTTGCGCACCACCGGCGCCGTGTCGCCGTCGAGGAAGGTGGCGAAATCGGTCACCAGTTCCTCGTACTGCTCGTGGCTCACGAGGCCGGCGCAGGGACCGGCGCAGCGCTCGATGTGGTACGTGAGGCACGGCTTGCCGAGCCGCTCGTGGCGGGCAAACTTGGCGTCGCTGCAGCTGCGCACCGGGAACGTCCGCAGCAACAGGTCGAGGGTCTCCCTGATCGCGTAGGCGTGCGCATAGGGGCCGAAGTAGCGGTTCGCGGTACCGGAAGGCTTGCCCCGCCGCACTGTGGCACGCGGCCAGTGGTCCGCGGTCGTGAGCACGAGGAAGGGGTAGCTCTTGTCGTCACGAAGGCGGACGTTGAAGCGCGGCTTGTACTGCTTTATGAGGCTGTACTCGAGCATGAGGGCCTCGACGTCGTTGCGCACCTGTATCCACTCGACGCTCTCGGCGGAGGCGACCATTTGCGCGCTGCGGGGAGGGAGGGCGCCCGGGGACTGGAAGTAGTTGGAGAGGCGCTGGCGGAGCGACTTCGCTTTGCCCACGTAGATGACCCGGCCGTCCCGGTCGCGGAACTGGTAGCTCCCGGGCGCGTCGGGTATGGCGCCGGCGGGCGGGCGTTCGAGCATGGTCCCATTTTGGCGCCGCCCACGCGCCCACCGGCGCCCGCCATCTCGCCCCCCCGACCACCTCAACTTCACAAGACCATAACTTCACAAGACCATCACAGCTCCCACGAGAGCGCCTCATAAACGTCAACGACTATTTGTACGAAACCACCCGAGGCAAACCAAGGAGGGCTAACCAGATGGACAACGAGCAACTCGGCTTGCGAGGCCGGCGACGGTGGCTCGGCGGTGCGGCGGCGCTTTCGCTCGGGCTGGCGACCGGCGCTGGCTCGCTCGCTCTCACCTCTGCCCCGGCCGCCGCCCAAGGCAAGCCGGGTACCCCGCCCGCAGTCACGGTCCCACTCTTCCGCGGGTCGCTCGCCGCAGTAAAGGCCTGGGCGGCCAACCGGATAACGGTCCGGGCCCGTTCGCTCGACAAAGCGATAGCCGAGGTCCAGTCCTATTCGTTCCTCGGCTCCGACCAGGCGACCATGGTCGGCAAAATGCAGTCCGACATAAGCGGGCTGCAGGCTTTGGACGCCAAGATCCAATCGGACACCACCATCGCGCAGGCTGTCGCCGACGCCAGCACTATATTCACCGGCTTTCGCGTGTACTACCTGGTGCTCCCGGCCGACAGCCTGGTGGTCAACGTCGACCACGTCGACAACATCTTGGTCCCCGACCTCAACACCAATATCTCGGGGGTCCAGGCCGACGAGAACTCCTCCAACCAAGCCGTGATCGGCCCGCTGCTCGCGGACATGCAGCACGAGGTCCAGGTGGCGTCGTCCGCGACATCGGGGCTTGCGGCCCAGTTGCTCAGCTTCACGCCGGCGGACTGGAACTCCAACCATGAACTGCTCGAGCCCGCCCGTTCCTCCGTGGCCTCGGCCGACCGGGCCATCTGGGCCGCCGAGCGCTACTACTACCAGGCGGTCCGCTACCTCTACCACCACCCGACCACCACCACGACGTCGACGAGCGTGCCCACCCCGACGAGCACCGAGCGGGGCCGTCTCGCAGCCATCAAGGCAAGGGCGTCTCGGGACATATCCCGGCGGGTCGCGTCGCTAAACGCCGCGATCGCCGTCGTCCAGTCGAAGTCCTACCTCGGCTCCGACCAGGCGACCCTCGTGAGCATCATGCAGGCTGACCTGGCGGACCTGCAGGCTGTCGGCACGAAGACCGCCTCGGCCACCACCGTCGGGGAAGCTCTCGCCGACTACGACAGCATTTTCACCGAGCTACGGGTCTACTATCTCGTCGTCCCGGTCGTCCAAGACGTGATCCGCGTCGACTACATGGACAACGTGGCTGTCCCCGCCCTCAACCAGGAGGTCAGTTCGCTACAGGGCCAGGTCAATTCCTCCAACCAGGGCGTGCTCGACCCGCTCGTCTCCGACATGGAAGGGCAGGGCCAGGTGGTAACGGCGGCGACCTCGGGGCTTTCGGCCCAATTGCTCACCTTCACACCGGCAGAGTGGAACGCGAACCACGCCTTGTTCGCCGGCGTCAACGCCAACATCGTCACCTCCAACCGAGCGCTCTCGACGGCGAACAGGGACTACCAGAGGGCGCTCGCCTATCTCCGCCACGGGCTCGGTGGCAAGGACCGCGCACCCAAGCAAGCGCCCAAGCCAAAGCCCGACCGGGACCACCGCGGACGGAGCCGCTGAGCGGGCCGCTGAGCGAGCGACTCGAAACCCTAGACGTCCCACCGTGAGGCGGTACGCCAAGCGAGCCCCCCGGGTACCGGAGCCCGGGGGGCTCGCTTTTTGGGCGGCGCCGGCCGAGATGGGCCCGCGGGCCGAAGGTGGGCCGGCGGTGGGCCGGCGGGCGCGGGGCCAGTCGTTGTCCCGTTTGGTAGTTTGCCATTTAGCACATCGTCGACCGGTACACTGGACGGGTGGCCTAGGATAACCCATTCCATTACGGGACGCCCGCCGAAGGCGAGTTCTTCACGGGCCGGCGCAGGGAACTCGAGGCTCTCGTTGCCCGGATGCGCGACGGCATCAACGTCGTGCTGATCTCGCCTCGACGGTACGGCAAAACTTCGCTGCACAGAGCCGCTCGAGCGCGCCTGGCTGCATCTCGTCCGGCCGCCGTCGTCGAGGCCAACCTGCTGCACGCCGGCAGCCGCTCGCGCTTCGCTGCGCTCTTGGCTGGCGCAGCGTTCCAAATCCGCGGCGCCCGATGGGCACGAGCACGCCAGACCGTCCCAGAGTTCGTCCGGCGGTTGCGAGTAACCCCCACGGTCAGCTTCGACCAAGCAGGGAACCCGCGCTTCGGCGGGCGCAGCGTCCGCAAGACCTTGCTCCCCTTGCTCGACAACGACGACGTGGTCCAAAGGGACGGGGCGATGATCGTGGCCGACCCCTTCTTCGCCGCGTGGCTACGCGGCGCAGGCTGACGCCACGCTCTCTAGCCCGGCCTACTTGATGGTCCTCCGACGCAGGTTCCAGAAAGGGCGTTGAGCGACTTTACTCGCAACTGGCCTCGGGACCGCCGGCCTCGGGCCGGGCTGCGCCCGTGCCCGTAGTGAAGGGCGGGGCCCGACCTGCCCAAGGACGGCTCAGCTGAACTTGGCGCCCGCGAGGACAGGTTCCAAGAACTTCGCCGTATAGCTGTCGGCGCACTTGGCGACCTGCTCGGGGGTGCCGGCGGTGACCAGCCGCCCGCCCCCGTCGCCACCCTCGGGGCCGAGGTCTATTATCCAGTCGGCCGTCTTGATGACATCCAGGTTGTGCTCGATCACTATCACGGTGTTGCCCTGGTCCACCAGGCGTGCGAGCACCCCGAGCAACTTGCGCACGTCCTCGAAGTGAAGCCCGGTGGTCGGCTCGTCCAAGACATAAAGCGTGCGCCCGGTAGAACGGCGCGACAGCTCGGAGGCAAGCTTTATCCGCTGCGCCTCGCCCCCTGAAAGCGTCGGCGCTGGCTGGCCGAGCTTTATGTAACCAAGGCCGACGTCAACCAGGGTCTGCATGTGGCGGCTGATGACCGGTTGGTTGGAAAAGAACTCCGCGGCCTCCTCGCAGGACATGTCGAGGACCTCTGCGATGTTCTTGCCCTTGAACGTGATGTCCAGAGTGTCCCGGTTGTAACGGGCCCCCTTGCAGACCTCACAGGGCACGTAGACGTCAGGCAGGAAGTGCATCTCGATCTTGATCGTGCCGTCGCCGGCACAGGCGTCGCACCGGCCGCCGGTTACGTTGAAGGAAAAGCGGCCTGGCTGGTAACCGCGTACCTTGGCCTCCGTGGTGGTCGCGAAAAGGCGGCGGACGTGGTCGAAGACGCCCGTGTAGGTGGCGGGGTTGCTCCGAGGCGTACGGCCGATCGGCGACTGATCGACGTCGACGACCTTGTCGAAGGCGTCCATGCCGTCCACCCGCTTGTGCCGGCCGGGCACCTCTTTCGACTTGTAGATGCGGCTCATCATGGCCCGGAGCAGGATGTCGTTGACGAGGGTCGACTTTCCCGACCCAGACACACCCGTCACGACCACGAAGCACCCGACTGGGAACTCCACGTCGATGCCCGCCAGGTTGTGCTCCCTCGCGCCGCGCACCACGAGCCACCCTGCCGGTGGCCGGCGCAGCGACGGCACCGGGATAAAACGCTTGCCCGAGAGGTACTGGCCCGTCAAGGACGCCTTGGTGCGCAACAGGTCCTTCACGCTGCCAGACACCACCACCTGGCCGCCGTGCTCGCCGGCCCCCGGGCCGATGTCGACCACGTGGTCGGCGTTACGGATCGTCTCCTCGTCGTGCTCGACCACGATCACGGTATTGCCGAGGTCGCGCAAACGCAGCAGCGTGTCGATCAGCTTGCGGTTGTCGCGCTGGTGAAGGCCGATCGAAGGCTCGTCGAGCACGTAGAGCACGCCCACGAGACCGCTCCCGATCTGAGAGGCGAGCCTGATGCGCTGCGCCTCCCCGCCGGCGAGCGTGCCGGCGCTGCGGTTGAGGCAGAGGTAGTCGAGGCCGACGTCTACCAAGAACTGCAAGCGCGCCCTCACTTCCTTGAGCACCCTGTCCGCGATCAGGTGGTCCCGCTCGGAAAGGGTGAGGTCCGCGACGAAATGCGTGGAATCGCGGATCGAGAGGTCGCACAGGTCGAAGATGCTTTTGCCGCTTACGGTGACGGCGAGGCTTTCGGGCTTCAAGCGTGCTCCGCCGCACGCCCGGCATGGCACCTCCCGCATGTAGCCCTCGATCTGCTCGCGGGTCGAATCGGACTCGGCCTCGGTGTGGCGGCGTTGCAGGAACGGTATGACGCCCTCGTAGTGGGTGTAATAGGAGCGTGTGCGGCCGAAACGGTTTTTGTAGTGGAGGTGGACCTGCGTGCTGCCCGAGCCGTACAAGATCACTTTTTGGTCTTGCTTCTTGAGCTTGCGCCACGGCACCGATGTCGAGATGTCGAAGGTCTCGGCCACCCCTTGCAGCAAGCGGCCGAAGTACTCAGTGCGGGCGCCGGCCCACGGCGCGACCGCCCCGTCATCGATGGAGCGGTCGGGGTCGGGCACTACGAGCTCGGGGTCGACCTCGTAGCGGGTCCCGAGGCCGTCACAGG
>JAJZYO010000112.1 GCA_021798075.1 Actinomycetes bacterium | reverse complement strand
CCCGGTTCTTCCAGCTACGGCCTGATCGCTCAGGTGCCCGAGCAGGACGGTGCCACGCTGTCAACCACCTACGCCTACGTCGACACCGGCTCCCAGGCACCCGCGGGCCCACCGGGCTCGGCGGACACCTTCCCGACAGCCACGGACCCAGGGATCGACTGCGCCTCGACAGCGGGCAGCTGGCTCCCCGCGGCTGCCCCTTCACCCGGCCCATCCATCGAGCAGGAGATCGGGTTGGACCAGGCGTTCGCGGCGGCAAACGGGCTCAGCAATTACGACCCGAGCGTCGTTGTGTCCGGCGAGCACTCGGGGCTGGAGAACCCCAACAGCGCCGCTGCGTTCGCTGCTACTGGGATCAAAGTGTTCGGCAGTGACGCCTCCAGGCAGCCGGGGCCCTACACGATCGGCGGCGCTATCGCCGCGCCAAGGTACCCGTCCAACATCTACTACAACGCCTCGAACTGGCCGGAGGAGCTGAACGAGTACAACACGCTTTACGTGCAGTACGGCGTACCCATCGGCAACGGAGAGCTCGGGCACTGCGTGGGCACGAGCACCACTGCCTGCCTGAGCGCGCCTGCTAGCGAAGCCGACGTGCTGGCATCGGAGTCCTCCATAATGCTGGGCCACGTCCTCGCCGGCGACCCGAGGGTTGGCTTCGCTCATCAGTCCAACCTGACCGGGCCGGCCACGGAGAACGGGGCCGACTACGGCTACACGATCCTCGACCTCATCAGCAACATGCAGGGCCAGTACAACACCTGGTACCAAGCCAACAGCCCACTGGTCCATATGACCGACGCCACCGACGCCGAGACACTGGCTGAGCAGGCTGCGTGGGCCACTTCCCAGACCGGCACAGGGGTCACGGCCACCGAGACCAACGGGACCGTGACGGTGACCAACACCGGGGCGCCCGTGGCTGTCCCTATCACGGCGCCCCTGGGGACCACTGAACACGGGGCGCCATTCGGCACTTCCTACGGTGGGCAGGTCTCGGCGTGGGTCACGTTGGGAACCGGTGACAGCGTGGTGCTTTCTCTGCACGTGGCGCCCGTCATCCTCAGTGCGGCGGCGGCCGTCTCCAACGTGGGGACCTTCTTTACCTTCGACGTCGTCACCACCGGCGAGCCGGCCCCCGCCATCACGGAGTCCGGGGCCCTCCCGGCTGGGCTGACTTTCACTGACAAGGGCAATGGGACCGCCATCATCGCCGGCACTGCCCCAATCGGTTCGGGCGGGAGCTACCCCTTGGTGATAACAGCCACCAGCACGTCTGGGTCTATCACCCAAGGCTTCACGCTCACCAGCAGTGAAGCCCCCACGATCACCAGCCCGAGAGCCACCACGTTCACTACCACCGTTGCGGGCACCTACAACATCACCACGACCGGTTACCCGGTGACGCTGACCCTGACCGACACCGCCGCCACCCTCCCGAGCGGGCTCAGCTTCACCGACAACGGCAACGGCACGGGGACGATCGCGGGGGCCCCAGCTACCGGCTCCGAAGGCACGTACCCGGTCGGCATATCTGCTACCAACCCCCTGGACAACAGCACCGCCACGCTGGGCCTCACCATCACAGTTGACCCGGCCGCGGCGCCGGTCTTCACGTCTTTGCCAGTAGCCGACTTCACGCTCGGCCAGATGGGTGGCGTGGCTGTAGTAGCAAGTGGCCACCCGACGCCGGCGATCACCGAGAGCGCGGCCCTTCCTGCGGGCCTGACCTTTACAGACAATGGCGGTGGCACCGCGCTCCTCTCGGGGGCCCCGACGGGGCCTGTGGGCACGTACCCCCTGACGCTCAGCGCGAGCAACGGGATATACCCCGACGCCACGGTCAACTGGTCGGTCGTGGTCGGCCAAGCGCCGACGTTCACCAGCGCGGGCAGCGTTAGTGCAATCGCTGGCACGCCGTTCCACTTCGAAGTCACGACCGGCGGCTACCCTGCCGTCAGCTTCGCCCAGAGCGGACTGCCCAGCGACATCGTGCTCCAAGACAACGGCGACGCTACGGCGACGATATCGGGCACCCCGAGCAGCGATGACGTCGGCACGCACGACATCACCATCACGGCGACAAATAGCTATGGGAGCGTCCAGCAGTTATTCACGCTCGATGTTAATGCCGGCACCGTGCCGGCGTTCACAAGCCCCACCATGGCGACCTTCCACAAAGGCGCTCCGGGCTCCTTCACCGTGGAGGCCACGGGCACGCCGAACCCCTCATTGAGCCTTACCGGCACGCTCCCCGCCGGCCTCACTTTCACCGATAACGGTGACGGGACGGCCACTCTGGCCGGGACGCCGGCTGCCGCAGGCTCGTTCAGGACCGTGGTAACCGCTTCCAACACGGCCGGTCAGGCGGTCGAGGACCTCACCGTGACGGTTAGCGGCACGGAAGAGACCACGACCACGACGACTACGGTCCCGGTCACGACCACGAGCACTACTACTGTGCCGACTACGACCACCCCAACGAGCACTACTGTGCCGACTACGACCACGGTGCCGCAAACGACCACGGCAACTATTGCGCCGACTACGACAACCGCGCCGGCCACCACAACGGCCCCTGTGCCACTTGTGCCGCCCGTGACCTGGGCGCCGAGGACGCCCGCTGCTACAGCGCCAAATAGCGTCATATCGCCAGGGCCAAGGACAACCGGCCCGGCGACCGCGGCCCTTGAGTCACCTTCTTTCACTGGCCCCAAGACAGTAAAGGGCACGGTTGGCAAGAGGTTCTCCTTCCAGGTGAAGACCATTGGCCAGCCGGCGCCGACCCTCGTGCACTCCAAGCTGGCGGCCGGCCTCCACTGGTCGAGCGCGCACAAGGGCTGGGCGACCATATCCGGTGTGCCGGCCCCCTCATGGGCCGGGGTGCAGACCGTCCGAGTCGTCGCCAAGAGCTCGGCCGGCGAGGCCGTCGTGGTCATAACGATGACTTTGCAACGGCCCGCGGGTATTGCCAAGACCAAGCTCCCGGCGAGCCACGCCGGCAAGAAGTTCAAGTTCGTGGTCCAGTCCTACGGCTACCCGGTGCCCTTCCTGAAGACGAACGGCAAGCTGCCGAAAGGCTTGACGTTCACCCGCTTGGGCAAGGGGAAGGCCATGATCGCCGGCACGCCTGCCAAGGGGTGGAGGGGCAAATGCAACTTCGACGTGACCGCGTCCAACTCGCTCGGAAAGATGACCCACCACTACGTCATCATGCTGCGACCATGAGCCGCAGCAACTGCATAGTGCAACTACAGGCAAGCCTCCGATGGAGGGCTCCATGACCAACAGAGTTGACACCATCCCGAGGGTGGTGATCGAGTTGCTGCAGCTCCATCAACGGCGGCCTTCGGACGCGGAGACCGACCGGGACGCGGCAGTCCTGGCTACGCTCCGCTGGGGCGGTTGGGACCACATCGCCTGGCTTTTTGCCGCCTACGGCCGTGCGGCCATTCGCGACGCTGTCGAGAGGGACGCGGCCAGCGCACATACATTGCCCGAGCACCTCTCTCGGCTCTGGACCATCCTGCTGGAGCCGGACTCGGCTGGCAGCGGACGTGGCGGCCACAGGGAGGGGTCCACCAGTTCTGGCACGAAGAACCGCCTCTATCCCTGACGGCAGCGGAAGGGCAAGGGTGAGAGGCCGGGCGCCAGCCCAGCGACTTTGGCCCTTGGCAATATCGGCCTGTGCAAAGAGAGCGTCCACCACTAAGTAGGCCGTGTGCTACCTCCCGGGGGGCTGCCAGCAGCCGAAGGTGACCCTCCCGTCCAAGCTGAGGCCCGTCCTGATCGTTGCCATCGGGAAGGCACGCGCCTTCGGGCAGAGGGCGGTCGAGGCGACGTCTTGGTACTCGACCTCGAGGATAGGCTTGTGCTCTCGTACGAAAGCCTTGAGGGCTCCGCACTCGTTGTACTGCCAGCACTGCTCGTCGACCTCGCCGTCGACGCGGGGAGCGAGCAGTCGGATGAGACCGTCGCCGTTGACCTCGTTTTTGAGGAAGAAGGCGAGGTTGTGGGTGTGTGCCAGGGTGACGAGGCGCTCGATGTAAGTCGCCTCTGCGCGCATGGACAGCTTAAAGCCCCCGAGGTCGCCGTAAGTGTAGGCATCGACGTTGTCGGCCTCGATCGCGTCGAATCCCTCCGCTTTGCAGAGGGCGACCCTATTGGCCATGATCGTCTCGAGGGTTTCGTGGGGCGGGCGGACCGGTTTCGACCAGTCTGAAACGGCAATGAAGCGCTCACCCTGCCAACCAGGGAGCGGGCGACCCAGTTCCGAAGGGTCGAACTTGGCATAGTCACTTCGCCAGTTCTCCGCTGTGCCGGCGTCTAGGTAACAGATGGCACGTCCCCCCATGGCGTGGACGGCCTTGATGGACCGCTCGATGGCAGGGTCTGCCACGGGTACCCCTGATGGCGTCAGCCCGTCTTGGTCGCCGAGATCCGCGTCTACGGCTTGCACCTTGGTCTTCTTCCCCGCCACTAAGGGGGGGATGGTGAGCGGGTAGTTCTCGCCGATCACGTACACCCACGACTGCAATGGCCCCGGCCGCCACCAAGACCGGGTTGCGGTGGCCGAGGCGGTGGTCGGCTGTACGAGGCAAAGTGCACATGCCAAAGCGGTCAGGAGTCGCAAGGATGGTTTCCTCTGAGGAGGAACGACACCGCTTCGGCGCGATCTCTCACACCGAGCTTGTGCAGGATGGCCCCGACGTGGCTCCGGACGGTGACCTCGGCCACGAAGAGCCGCTCGCTTATCTCCGCGGTGGTGTAGTCATCAGCCAGTAGCTCGAGCACTTCCCATTCGCGACTGGTGAGGCGGGGCTGCTCACCGGTGAGTGACGCTCGCAACCGCCGCGGCATCGTAGCTACCATCTGTTGCACCAGAGAGGAGGGCGCGACGGCCTCCCCGGAGACCACGCGCTCCAGCACCTGAGGGATCCGTCTGGGGTCGCCTCCCTTCAACACGTAGCCTGATGCGCCGGCTCGCAGCGCGTCGAAGAGGTCGGCTGACTCGTCGGACACCGTGAGCATCACTACGAAGGTCGAGGGACTGGAGGCCTTGATCTCGCGTGCAGCCCAAGCGCCCCCACCGGGCATACGTACATCGAGTAGCGCAAGGTCGGCTCGGTGCTCGAGTACCGCCGCGACGGCCGTCGGGGCGTCGGCTGCTTCGGAGCAGATCTCGAAACCGGCAGCCTCGAGGACTTCCCGGACGAGCGCCCTGTGCTGAGGGTAGTCGTCAGCAACAACCACCTTGGCAGCTCTCAAGGCCACTCCACTTCCACTATCGTGCCGGCACCGGGAGCTGACGTGAGCGCGAAGCGCCCGCCCGCCGCGCGCGAGCGTTCTTCCATGCTCACGAGGCCGAAGCCCACCCGGGGAACCGTCGATGGGTCGAAGCCGTTCCCGTCGTCGCTCACGCGGAGCACCATGCCGCCCTTCGAGCGCAAGACTTCAACCGTCGCCGTCGCGGCGCAGCCGTGGCGAGACGCGTTGTACACCGCCTCGCGCACGATCGACACCAGTGCTTCCCTGCGGTCCGGGCCGACCGGCACCCCGGGGTCAACCGAGACGCGTACTTGCGTTGCGTAACTGCGTGCGGCTTGCCGCGCGGTGTTGGCGAGGTCTTTGTCGAGAGGCCCCGAGCACTGGCGCGTCAGCGAAAGCACCGCCCGGCGCGACTCCTGCAGCGCGCGCTCGCTCGTCGTTGCCAGGTCCGAGAGCGACGCCTCGTCGGGCTTCGCCGACGACATTAGGAGCTTCGCGCGTGAGCTCAGGTACGCGAGGTCCTGTGCCAGGCCGTCGTGGAGGTCGCGAGCGATGCGCCGCCGTTCCTCCACGCGTGCCATGCGAGCAATCTCGGCCTGATAGCGGGAGATCTCTTGATAGCCCGCCATTGCCCAGGCGCACAATGCAGCCACCCGGAAGTAGTCCCCCCTGTAAAGCAAAGGCATAGAAAGAGAGGGGAAGAGGGCGTAATTGACGTAAACGATCGAGTCGAGCGCGCACGCGACCCCTACCCACGCGATGAAGCAGTCTTTTGCTGCGTCTGCCCGCCAAGCAAATGCCCACGCGGCCGCAAGAAAGCCAAAGGCGGTCAGAAGCTCGAGGGACTCTCGGGCGGGCCACCGCCCGAAGCCGTCCGTCAGCGGGGCTGCAGCGGGCGCAGCACTGACATCACCTAGGGCCACGGTCAAGCCGATCACAGCGCCGACAGCGGCAAGCAAGACAGCCGCAGCGGCGCCCCATAGCTGCCAGTGCGTGAAGCTCCTGGGGCGCGCCGAGCCGCGAGGGTGCCTCCACCAGTAAGGCCAGGAGGTGACCAACGCCAGGGCCAGGGCCCCCGCCAGGCGGGCGAAAGTCGGTGCCCAGACGCCGCCATTTTGGTCACTCAGGGCATGACCGAGCGCCTGCCAGGCCGGTTGGAGGACCCATACGAAGGTCACGACGCCAAAGAGCGCGAGGTCGACCGCGCGGTGCTGCAAACTGTACCGGCCCCAAGCGAGGATGGCAACGAGGGCGAACGTAAGGACGAGTGAAGTCTCTAGCGCGGTGCGCATACCCGTGACGCTCGGGCTGCGCGCGGTGACCTCGACGGTTGCGAGCAATACGGTAACGGCCAAACCAGCGAGCGCGGTGACGGCTACGACCCCGCGGGTTTGCCAACCATTGGGTTTCAGGGCCTCGTTGCACGGACGAAAAAGGACCGCATTGGGACTAGA
>JAJZYO010000111.1 GCA_021798075.1 Actinomycetes bacterium | reverse complement strand
ATAATCACTCACACCCGAGACGGTCGGGTTTACCCCATCGGCAGTGATGTTGACCGTGCTTCCCTCGGGTACGGCGCTGGCCAGGTCCAAGTACACGGCCCCAGCACTGCTGGCGTTGACCGCGCTGACGGCGTCGGCAGTGGCCGTGCCATGAGGTGGGGTGTAGGTGACCGTGTAGCCAGACGCCCCACCACCCGTGAACCAAGAGATCGGGACAGGTGATGCCCCTTGTCCTTGGGACACAAGCTCGATCGAAGTGGCGCTTTGGGCCAGCGTCGACCAGGACCCACCCGTGGCCCTGCTGGCGCCGGCGTCAGTGATCGTGTAGGTCGCCCCAACACCGGGGACCAGCGTGCTCGCGCCAAGCGTCGGCGGCGTGCTGGTGGTCGTCACGAGGTTGGTGTCGACCGGGACGCCGTTCGCGCTCGTCGAGACCTCGAAATAGAAGTCGCTGGTCGGAGCGTTTGCCTCGAAGACGATCTCAACTGTGGCACCGGCACTGATCCCCGAACTGCAGTTGACGGTGAACACCAGGCCAGAGCTTGGGCTCGCCGTGGCGGCGTCCGTATCGAGGCATGCACCCGAAAGCAGGTAGGCAGTGGCTGCAGGAGCGGTGCCGGCAACGGCATTGCCTTCGTTGTCCCCGATCGTCAGCGTGGCTCCCGAACCGAGCGCTGCCGGCGTCGTGAAGGCCACCGTCCAACTTGTGTCCGCCCCTACCACCACTGTGGTTGGGGAAACGGTTGCTTGAGCGGCCGCCGTGATCGCATAGTCAGGGGTAGTCACGTCGGCGGCCGCCGGCAAGGCCGTGATGGTGGTCAGGCTTCCGAAAGCAGTCATGGCCAATGCCACGCCGATCACCAGCATCCTGCCGACTCGCCTTGCCCGCTTTGACACAAGCGCCGGAGGTGTCTTTTCTCGCGCCTTGCTGTGCATCCTCGGTGACCTTTCGTCCGGTTTTCGGGGCACCATGCCCACGAGGGCACTCGGGCGAGAACATAGGAGAGCCAGGCCCGGACAATGGCCACCACCTGCCATACCCGGACAACTTCGGACGCGGTTACCACGCTACGTACGTTGTGGGTGGCTTTATGTGGCGGCCCACAAAGGTCGGTCGGCGGACGAGGCACGAGCCTTGCGGTGCACGAGCTATGCGGACCCGCGAGCCGCTCCGAACGCAAGTGGCTGACCGTCACCTTGCCCGCAGAACTCGTCGAAGAGGTGCGGGCCAGGGCCAAGCGGGGTGCCATCAGTTCCTGGGTGGCCGAAGCCGTCGCCGACCGGTTGGCTCGGGAGCACTTGAGCGAAGCCATTGCCGAGTACGAGGCCGAGGCGGGAGCGGTCACCGACGAAGACATCGCGACGGCCCGGAAACATACCGCCTGGAGGCCGTCGGCGAGGCGGCGCCGGCATCCCGCTGCGTGAGGGTCTACGACGCGGGGGCGCTCATCGGGCTCGACCGCGACGACCGCGACACCTGGGAAGACCTGCACCACCTGCTCCAGGTCCTAGGGGTGCGACGCCCCATACGTCGGGTTTGACGGTGCGCGCCCTGGCGGGGCGCCAGCCAAGGGCAGCGCCAAGGGTACTTCGTAGGGGCGAGGAAGTCTCGCTGCGGTGGGTCTACACCCATATGGTCGAGGAGTACGCCCGCCACAATGGCCACGCAGACCTGATCAGGGAGATGATCGATGGTGCCGTCGGCTGGTAGAAGCGATCGCGCAGTGGAAGTCCAGTGAGCCGCGCAAGGGCGGGGAGTTTGTGGTTGCCTCGGAGCGGCGCGATCCCAGCCCTCAGGCCATAGGGTCTGGGGCAGCCGCCAGCCCGATCGGTGAAGACGGCCTTTCCCGCACGCCGAAACGGTCTCTCAAGGCCAATAATGCAGCCAGTTCGCCGCAACGACCATGGACGCCAGCCCCGGGAGGGCTCGACGAAGAGCATAAGTACACGCCCGGGACCGGCACGCGGTAGGGCGACCAGCGCATGGCGGGTCGGAAAATGGTCTGCCGCAGGTCTTGTATGCCACCGCCGATGTCCCCACCTATGTAGTTCTGGTTGTAGGACTCCATACCGGCGGCCGTCATTACTGAGCGCGCCACGACCAGGTCCCGGAACCCTGGGGCGAAGCGTTCGATCTGGGCGGCAATTGCTTCGCTCATGTCGCGCGCCGACCCGGAGGGAACGTGACAGTATGTCCAGAGTGTTTGGCGACCGGCGGGGGCCCGGCTTTGGTCGACGACACCTGGTTGTGCGCAAAGAACGTAGGGGCGCTCCGGGTGACGGCCGGCGACAACTTCGGCCTCGGCGCTAGCGATCTCGGGGAAAGTTCCACCGAGGTGCACCGTGCCCGCCTCCTTGCAGATCTCGGCCTGCCACGGTACCGCTTCACGAAGGGCCCAGTCCACCTTGCAAACGCCCGGCCCATAGCGGAACTTTTGTAGGGCGCGCCGGTAGTTTGAGGGAAGGCGCCCAGCGAGGAGGGACGCAAGTTGGCGCACTGACACGTCCAGCAATACGGCTCGGGCGTCTGGCAGCTCGGAGAGATCCCTTATTGGGTGAGAGGTCTCAACCGAACCGCCCCCGGCCTCGACGGCGCGGACGAGCGCGCCGGCGATGGCTTCGCTGCCCCCTTCGACCACGGGCCACCCAACCGAATGCGCCAGTAACCCGAGCAACAAACCGAACCCGGCAGTGCCCGACCGGTCGAGCCGCCGCATGGAATGGGCGGCCACGCCGGCGAAAATGCCAGCACCTTCGTGAGTTTGGAACCTGGAGGCGAGCGACGATGCGGACCGCACCCCGAGGGTAGCGAAACGCGCCGCGGGCAACGGCTTGGCGGGCATCTCGCGCACGGGCGACAGCGCCGCGCCTACGATGGCGTCGGCTTGTTGTACGAGAGGCCCGAAGGTCCGCTCGTACGCCGGCCCGTCCCGGCCGAGCGCGGCGGCCGTCTCGGCGATCGAGCGGGTGACGGCCCCGGCTCGACCGCCGTCCAGGGGGTGGGCATAGGCAACGGTTGGCTGCAAGAGCCGTACGCCTCTCGCCTCCAGGTCGAACCAGCGAAAAAACGGAGAAGCCACGGCCAAGGGGTGAACCGCCGAACAGACGTCGTGACGGTAGCCTGGCAAGGTGAGCTCGGCTGTGCGGCACCCGCCCCCTGCCGCCGGCGCCGCCTCGTACACCTTCACGGACAGGCCGGCGGAGGCGAGCACGACTGCGGCGGCGAGACCGTTAGGGCCGGCGCCGACGACCACGGCATCTGGCGCGTTCATGGGCTAGCGGTCCGGGCCGGGCCCACGGGAGCGGTGGAACGCCCCCGGCGAGTGGCTGACCGGCACTGCGTGCTGCCGCTTCGTAGACATGTTGCGCCATCGGCCCCGCTGGACCTGTCAGTAGCTATGGCGCCAACGTTAGGGGCCGCTCGTGCCGGCGGGGCTCGTCGAGCGGTAACCCGCCGGCGATTGATGGCACGGTCGCCGCTAAGTGCCCAAGCGTCGTGACTCGTGCGCCGGGTGGCCTCCGGCGGGCCAGAGCGTGCCGAGTGCGGGCGGTGTCACTAATGTGAACGAAAGGTGAACGAACTACTGAGCGCTCGCTTGACGACAACGAAGACCCTAAGGCTCCGTGAGCTCTTGTGCCGGCTTGACGCGGTCGGGCTGCGCCTAGGCGGGCTCGCTGAGGTGCTCGTCGGTGGTGCTCTCAAGCAGGGCGGCTAGACGTTGCCGGCGACTTCCGAGCCATACTGCAGTGATGGCAGCGACCAAGCGGGTGGCCGTGGTCACCGGGGCGGCGCGAGGCCTCGGCCGGGTCGTCGCCACTACGCTGGCAGGCGAAGGCTACGACCTCGCGCTGGTGGACCTGGTTGACCTCGACGGGGTGGCGGGTGCACTAGCCGGCCCTGGCAGCATCCTCGTGCGGGTCGCGGACGTTTCTGTGGAGCAGGAAGTGGTCGCGTTGGCGCACGACGTAATTTCACACTTTGGACGCGTCGATGCACTGGTCAACAATGCGGGCATATCGCTACTCGTGCCGGCGGAAGAGACCTCGGCTGACGCCTGGCGACGGGTGCTCGAGGTAAACCTGACTGCACCGTTTTTCCTATGCCGCGAGTTTGGCCGGGCCATGCTGGCGGTGGGCAGCGGTGCGATCGTCAACGTAGCTTCGGTGGCCGGCCTGAGAGGGATCTCGCACCGGGTCGCGTACAACGCGTCCAAGCATGGCCTGGTGGGCCTTACCTATACCTTGGCGGCCGAGTGGGGTGGGCGCGGTGTGCGAGTAAACGCCGTCTGTCCGGGCTGGATCAAGACGGAGATGGACTTAGAAGACCAGGGAAGCGGGGCGTACACCGACAGCGACATAACGGGCCAAGTGCCGATGGCCCGGTTCGCCACCCCCCATGACGTGGCCCAGGCCGTTGCGTTCCTGTGCGACTCCTCTCGTAGTGGCTACATAAATGGGGTGGCGCTGCCGGTCGATGGCGGTTGGTCTTCTGACGGGAGCTGGACGTCGCTCCGGCTGAAAGCCCGGGAGGTACCTCCCAGGTAGGGTTGAACCAAGTCATAGCTTCTCAGCGTCAAAAAACCAGCGTCGGTCGTGAAGAAGTGGCGGGGCGCTCGTCGAACAGCCCGACCCAGACCCCGTTGTCGTTGGCAATCGCCTCTTGGGTCTCGGTGCCCCATTTCACCATGACCGTCGTGCCCGGCTCAGCGCACCCCACGACAAAGCCAATGTCGGCGAGCTCGCCCCAAGTCCACGGCGCTCGACCATCCAAGGGCCCGATTCCGTTGCTGGAGCGTTCAACCCATCCTTCGCTTGTCCACGACCATTGCTCGCACTCGACCTCAGCACCGTTACCATTACCGTCGACGAGGGCAAGGGCCTCGGCGTCGATGTACTGGATGAGCAGTACCCTCGCATAGCGGGGGTGCCATCCGCCGGCCATTATCAAGGCCTCATCTGTTAGGAGCTCCATGGAGTAAGTTTGCCAATAGTGCCAGCAGGACGGGTCTGGTCCCTTTGCTAATAGGGGTCTTGAGCCGGAAGGTGCTGTTGGACTGCGAGGTCGGCCCAGACGGTCTTGCCAGCCGGACCTTGGTCGATGCCCCAGTCGCTGGACAGCGCAGCCACTATCCCCATGCCTCGACCGCTCGTCGCGGTGGCCTCTGGTTGGGCCAGGACCGGCAGGGCACCGCTTGAGTCGTGCACGGCGATGCGAAGCCCATTTTTCCGCCTCGACAGGACGACCTGGAAGGGTGTTCCCGCGTGGACTACAGCGTTGGTGGTGAGCTCAGAGACAATAATGCTTACCACGTCGATTTGGGACCCGAGGCCCCAGCGCTTCAAGAGGTCGGCCGTGAAGAGCCGTACGGCTCGTGGCGAGGTGGGACCCGGGGGGAAGCTCTCGGTACCTCGAAAGCCCACCCAGCCGATAGCTGCCGGTGCTGACACGACCCGGCTGTGGAGGTCGCCGGTACGCTCGAACGCGCGAGCGTCTCCCTCCATACTACTGGCCCGGTTGCAGCAGTAGAGCATGACGTTGTAGCTCTCCACGAGCTCGTCCCAGATCGACTCGAGCAAGAAGGCGCCCGGGGCGTCACCCTTCGCCCAGAGAAGGTCCACCATCTCGCCTACCACCCTTGTGCCGGCGGGGCGCCTGGCCGAGCGGACGAGCTGGCCAACCGTGGCGTCGAAGCGCCAAGGGTGAAGCGTCCCATCGATGAAGAAGCTGCCAAGGAGTGCTTCGGCACCTCTTTCGCTTAGCAGTCCATTAGAGCGGCACCAGGCGACGTCTATGCCGCGGGTGCCAAGGGACCGAGCGAAGAGAGCACGGTGCTCGCGAGTCGCGATGACGATGGCAGCCTCCCCACGTCTCAAGCCGTCGGCGAGGTACTCCGCGACGCGCTCGGCAAGCTCAGCCTCTTGTTCGTAGAAATCGACGACGTGGTCCCGAAGCCCGACCATTTCGAGATAACTGGCTCCCTCGGCTCGCAATCGACTCTACCAGTGCGCTCGGCCGATCGGTACAGACTTTCCTCCATGACAACAGCGCCGGTAGGTCTGGGTGGTCAAGTTGGCAACCTAGAGGCGCTCGTCGTCTGGGCCAAGGGGCCGGGTCAGCAGCTTTAGGGCTAAGGACGTTGTATACCCACAAGGCGACCCCGCTGAGCGATGTCGTTTCACGGGTGTCAGATGAGGGTATCAGGGCCAAGGCAGAGCCAGGCCGGTGAAGGCCCGAGGCCAAAGGAACGAAGGTTGCAATTGTGAGTTCAGGGGAGGACGAAGTGGTTCGGAAGGCTTCGAGCCGACCGGGCGCGCCTTGCGAGACAAGCCCTGTTCCCCCTCGGCCGCTTCGTGGAGCTGACGATGAATTCGCAACGGAATGGGTCTACTACGATGAAGAAGAGGCCGAGCGGAGCCAGTCGTCGGGAGGCAAGAAGAGGTCGTAGTTCACAGCCTGTGGAAATACCGTCGATAAAGCGGGACCTTGGCGGCCGGGGGTCGGGCGTGCCCTCACCGTTGGTTTTGGCGGGGGAAGGCTACCTCTTGGAGCAACAGCTCGACGGTGGCAGCCGCTGGTATAGCGACCAGGGCTCCGATGAGGCCGAGCAACGTACCGCCGATCAGGGTGGCGATGATGGTGAGGCCAGGGCTCACCTTTACCGTATGTTTCATGACCCGCGGGTTTAGTAGGTAGTCTTCGACGAGCCGGTAGACGACGTAGAAGATCC
>JAJZYO010000110.1 GCA_021798075.1 Actinomycetes bacterium | reverse complement strand
CGCGGCCAGCACGGAAGCGTCGTCTGCGTAAGTCGTGAGCACAACGATGGCGACGTCGGGGTGCTCGCGCGTGAGGCGCCGGCTCGCTTCGACGCCGTCCAGGACCGGCATGTGGAGGTCCATCAGTACCGCGTCGGGCTCGAGGCGGGAGACGAGGTCGATCGCTTCCTGCCCGTTGGCGGCGGCACCGACGACCTCTATGTCTGGGAGGAGCCCGAGCATGAGCACGAGCCCCTCGCGGACGGTGGCCTGGTCGTCGGCCACCACGACCCGTAGCGGTGCCGGCTCGCCCCCTGGCCCGCTCATTGGGGCACCTGCGCGGTCACGACCCACTTGCCCCCTCCGTCGGGCCCAGCGAGCAACGAGCCGCCGATGAGGAGCAGGCGCTCGCGCATCCCAGCGAGGCCGTAGCCCGCGTTGGCCGTCTCGAGGACGGCCCGGCTCGTTTCCGGCCCAGGCCGGCGGTTGGCTACGGTCAGGGTTGTGAGCCCCTCGCCGAAGTCGAGGCGGACGTCGACAGGCTGGCGCGGGGCGTGTTTGGCGGTGTTCACAAGGGCTTCTTGTGCCGTACGGGTGAGCGCCAAGCCGGCGTCGGCGGAGAGGGGCCGGGGAGCGCCGGCCACTTCGAAACTGACCGGCGCCGCGTAGTGGCGCTCATGGCCGGCCGAGATCTCGGCGAGGGCGTCCGCCAGTGGCGGGGCACCGGCGCGAAGCGCATAGAGCGCCCGGCGCGTCTCCTCGAGCCCCACGGCTGCCGTGCGCCTGGCCTGGCCTAGAAGCTCGACCGCGCGTTCGACATCGCGCTGGTCGGTGAGCAGGGCCTGGGCGGCCTGCACCTGGACCCCGAGAGCGCCGAGGGAATGGGCGAGCACGTCGTGGATCTCCCTCGCGATGCGGTTGCGCTCCTCGAGGGTCGCGGCCCGGGCCTGTTCGTCGCGGAGCTGGTCCGCCTTGGCGAGGAGTGTGGCGGACTGCTCGGCTTTCTGGCGGTGCTCTCGCGTGACGAGCCCGAAGCTGAGCCCGAGCAACATGACTATCGGGTACCCGAACGTGGCGAAAGTGCTAGTGCTGTAAGCGAGCCCGGCTGAGGCGACCGCGATTGCCCCTATCCCTGTGACGCTGCAGGCTGCAAACGTGCTCAGGCTGTAACCCGCCCAGATCGTGGCCATGGTGGCCAAGAGGTTGAACGACCCGCCCTTGCCCGTAAGCGAGGCCCATCCTGTCGTGACGGCCATGGTGCCGACCAGGAATGGCAGTGCAGGCCGGAGCCCGGCTCGGGCACGGGGCGAGAAGTCCGCCGCTTCCCAGGCCGCCACCGTCAACGCAGCAATGGCAAAAGCCGTGGTCTCGATCACCACGTCCCGGGGCCTTATGTATTGGGAGAAACTAGCGCGCCCGACGATGGCGAGGGCGAGCAACCGCCCGGCCAGGCCCACCTTGCGCAGCACGGCTCCATTATCTCTCGCCGGCACCCCCGATCGCCTCAGCCCGCTGGGTGGGTAGAGGTAGGAGGTGGAGGCCGGTTATCCAACCAGTTTCATACCGCCGGGTTGACGACCCCAGGCCGACGGGAAGCGACACTGCCTTCATGGCACCCGAAACGACCGACCGCCGGAGCGAGCCGGCGGCGCACGCAGTGGACCTGCGGAAGACCTACGGGACCGGCCCGGCGGCCGTGGAGGCCTTGGCCGGCGTGGTGGTCGCGTTTGAGAAGGGCCAGTTCACGGCCGTGATGGGCCCTTCTGGCTCGGGGAAGTCGACCCTCATGCACTGCATGGCCGGCCTCGATAGGCCGACTTCGGGCCAAGTGTTCATAGACGGCCGGGACATCGGTGCGCTCGACGACGCAGGGCTCACGGAATTGCGCCGCGACCGGCTCGGCTTCGTCTTCCAGTCTTTCAACCTCGTCCCGACCCTGACCGCAGCAGAGAACATCACCCTGCCCCTCGACCTCGCCGGTCGCAAGGTCGAGCGGGGCTGGTTCGACCACCTGGTCAGCCAACTTGGCCTTGCCGACCGGCTCGGCCACCGCCCGAGCGCGATGTCAGGCGGCCAGCAACAACGCGTCGCCTGCGCGCGGGCGCTCATAAATATGCCGAAGCTCGTCTTCGCCGACGAGCCGACCGGCAACCTCGACTCGAAAGCGTCTGCCGGGCTGCTTGGGTTCCTGCGGGGCTCGGTGAGCGAGATGGGCCAGTCCGTCGTCATGGTCACCCACGACCCGCAGGCCGCTTCTTACGCGGACAGGGTCGTCTTCCTGGCCGACGGGCAACTGGTGGACGAGCTCGAAGGCCCGACCGCGGACAGCGTCCTCGAGCGCATGCGCGAGCTGGCGGCCTGAAATGCGCAAGGTGACAATGAAAGGCCTTTTGGCCCACAAGCTCCGCCTGGCGCTGACGTCGCTCGCCATCGTCCTCGGCGTCACGTTCGTCGCCGGCACGTTCGTCCTCACCGACACGCTCCACAACGCCTTCTACGGGTTGGTCGGCAGCATTTACCAAAAAATCGACTTCCAGGTCCGCGGCGTGGCGGAGTTTCCCACCAAGGACGCCGCCAGCGCGGTCCGTAACCCGCTCTCAGAGGACCTACTCGGCACCGTGCGGCGTGTCCCGGGGGTCCAGGCGGCCGAAGGGGTCGTGAGCGGCTACGCCCAGTTCCTCTCGCGTGACGGCAAAGCGATCGTGACCGGGCCCGAACCGACCATCGGCGAGAGCTTCGACCCCGACTCGCAGATCTCCGACCTCCGAGTCGTCCGGGGCGCCCCACCGCGGGGGGCCGACGATGTCGTGATGGACGCCGGCACGGCCAAGAAGTACCACTTCTCGGTGGGCGAGCGCGTCCGGGTGCTGTTCTCCAACGGTGAAGTACGGCCTTTTACTATCAGCGGCATCGCCCAGTACGGGAGCGGCCAGTACGGGAGTGCCGACAACCTGGCGGGCGTGACCTTCGCCGCGTTCACCCTCCCGACGGCCCAAGAGGTCCTCGACCAGGTGGGCCAGCTGGACAACATAGACGTGGTCGCCGAGCCAGCGGCCGACGAGTCCGCAGTCCAGTCGGCCATCGCCCGTGTACTCCCGCCCGGGGTAGAGGTCGTCACCGGCCAGACCGTGCTAAACGAACAGACGAGCGCGATCAACCGGGCGCTCTCGTTTTTTTCGACGGCCCTCCTCGTCTTTGCGTTCATCTCTTTGTTCGTCGGGGCGTTCACGATCTTCAACACGTTTTCCATAACCGTGGGCCAGCGGGCCCGCGAACTGGCGCTGCTGCGCGTGGTGGGCGCGAGCCGGCGCCAGGTCTTTGGCTCCGTGCTCGCCGAAGCGGGCGTGGTGGGGGCTCTTTCCTCCGTGGTCGGCATCGGTTTGGGCGTGCTGGCGGCAGCCGGTCTCGAGGCGCTCATGAGCGGGCTCGGCTACACGCTGCCGTCGGGGCCGCTCGTGTTCGAGGCCCGTACCGCGATCGTGGGGCTGGCGGTGGGTATCGGCGTGACCGTCATATCCGCAATAGGCCCGGCCCGGCGAGCGGTGCGGATAGCGCCCGTGACGGCACTAACAGATCGCCAGGAGGGGGACGAGGTCTCGCCGCCCCGCCGCCTGGCGTCGGGGGCCGCGGTTGGCCTCCTCGGCGTGGTGGTGCTCGCGGGCGGCCTGGCCGCTCCCGAAGTCGCGCTCGTAGGTGCTGGGGCAGCGTGCATTTTCGTCGGCGTGGCCATGCTGGCCCCTGCAGTCGCGCGGCCGCTGTCCGGGGCGATCGGGCGCCCATTGGCCGGTTCGCTGGGCGTCTCGGGACGGCTCGGGCGGGAGAACTCGATGCGCAGCCCCCGCCGCACCGCGCAGACGGCTTCGGCGCTCATGGTCGGGATCGCCCTCGTCTCGGCGATGGCCGTTTTCGGGGCCTCTGTGTCGAGCTCTGCGACCTCCAGCGTGGACAACGCCGTAAAGGCCAACCTGATCGTGACCGGCACCAGCGCCGGTCCCGGCTCTTTCGGCAAGGCGCTGGCAACACGGCTGTCGGCGCTGCCAGGGGTCAGTGCTTCCCTCACTGCCTATGGCGGCCAGTTCGAGATCCGCCAGTCGCTCGAGAGGCTGAAGGGCGTATCGACCTCGGGCCTGGCGAAAACGGTGAGCCTGCACATGAAGGCGGGCAGCACCGGGGCGCTGGCGCATGACGAGCTCCTCGTTGACTCTTCGACGGCCAAGTCCGACCACCTCTTTGTAGGCAGCGTTGTGCCCGTGAAGTTCGCCCTTACAGGACCCTCTACCATCCGCATCGGCGGGATTTACAAGCCCAACGCCCTCGTTGGGAGCTACCTCGTGGGCCAGGACTTCTACCTCTCCCACTACCGCCGGCCGCTCCCAGGGGCCGTGTTGCTGTCGGCCAATGACACGGCGAAGGTGCAAAGCGAGGTGGAGCGCGTGCTCACCGCCTACCCGACCGTGCAGGTCCAGACCAGGTCCCAGTTCGAAAAGTCCCGGATTTCCAGCGTCAACCAGCTCCTTACCCTCGTCTACGCCCTGCTCGCGCTGGCGGTGCTCGTAGCGCTCATCGGGGTAGTCAACACGCTCATGCTGTCGGTGTTCGAGCGCACCCGGGAGATCGGCTTGTTGCGGGCCGTCGGCATGAAACGGCACCAGGTCCGTGCCATGGTCCGGTCCGAGTCGGTGATCTTGTCGGTCTTCGGCGCCCTCATAGGCATACTGATCGGCACCAGCATGGGTGTCGCCCTCGTCTCGGCCCTGAAGCTCACGGCCACCTCGGTGCCCGTGCCGAGCTTGGTCGTCTTCTTGGTACTGTCGGCATTGCTCGGCCTCGTGGCGGCCACGTGGCCGGCCCGGCGGGCAGCTAGGTTGGACGTGCTGGCAGCGATCGCGACCGAATGAGGCGCCGGAGCAGGGCGCAGTGGGCTGTGCCCGGGGGCTCTGCGCCGGAGAGGAGCTGGACGACGCGTTCGAAGAGGGGGCGGGCGGCGGTAACCCACCATCCGACCTCCTGGTACTCAGCTTGCTGCCACGGAGCGTGGTCGCACCCGGGTGCCTGACCTGCTCGACCGGCGCCGGCGGTGACGAGCCTGAGCGTATCGCTCAGTGGGCGGCCGATCTCGGCTACGATTTCCGGGTGGTAGGTATGTGATGGCGGTAGACACCGCTACGGCAGCAGGCGCGGGAGCCAGCAGGCGCGCCATCGAGCATCACTATGACGTCGGTCGCGAGTTCTACCGGCTGTGGCTCGATGCCCGCATGGTGTACTCATGCGCCCTGTGGACTGGTGACCTCGACGACGACTTGGAGGGCGCCCAGCTGGCCAAGCTTGCTTGGCACGCTACAGCGGCCCGAGCCGACGGCGTGGCCCGGGCCCTCGACATCGGCTGCGGGTGGGGCGCCATGTTGCGTTACCTCGTCGAGGAGCGGGGGGTCGGTCACGTAACCGGGCTTACGCTGAGCGCCGACCAGGCCTCCTCCGGTCCTATCTCCGAACGAGCTGAGGTCCGGCTCGAGGACTGGCGGGACCACCAACCGGCGCACCCTTATGACGCCGTCATCTCGATCGGCGCTTTCGAGCACTTCGCCCGGGACGACCTGCCGAGGGCCGAACGGCGTCAGGTGTACCGGACTTTCTTCGAGCGGTGCGCAGGTTGGCTGGTGGAAGGCGGGCGCCTGTCTCTCCAGACCATCGCCTACGAGGACTTCGACCGCGCCACCTCAGCGGCTTCACCGTTCTTTACCGAGGAGATCTTCCCCGAGTCGGGCCTCCCTCAGCTGAGCGATATCGTCGAGGCCGCCGAAAGGTGGTTCCGGGTGGTCGGGTTCCGTAACGACCCTACCCATTACGAGCAGACGCTCCTCTTATGGCAGCAGCGGCTCGAGTCGGGTCGGGCCCGGGCGGTCGAGCTCGCCGGGCCCGCTGTCTACCGCCGCTATTTGCGCTACCTGCGGCTCTCGAGAGCCATGTTCCAGCGGCGAGTTTGCACCTTGTACCGCTTGGTGTTGGAGCGCCGGCCTGTGCCCCCGCTCCCCTCGAGGGGTAACCCATGACCTCCGGGGCACTTCGCGAGCAGCTGGACCAGCACGCCGGCTGCCTCCTCGACCGGCACCTGGCGCGCTCAAAGGAGTGGTTCCCCCACGAACTGGTCCCCTGGGAACTCGGGCGGCGGTTCGTGCCTGGAGAGCCCTTCCAACCAGAAGGCGAGCCTTTGGCTCCGGGCGTCGCCTCGGCGTTGTTCGTCAACCTTTTGACCGAAGACAACCTACCCAGCTATTTCCATGCAATTTCCAAGGCCTTCGGTGGGGGGTCGGTGTTGGGCGAATGGGCGCGTCGTTGGGCTGCCGAGGAGCAACGTCATGCCATGGTGCTTCGCGACTGGCTCTCCGTAACTCGCAAGCTCGACCTCATCGCCTTGGAGCGGGCCCGCATGGGCCAGGTCTCGGCGGGGTTCCGGGTAGGCGGTCGTGGACGCAGCCTGACCGATGGTCTGGTCTACCTGTCTTTACAGGAACTCGCTACGCGTATATCTCACTGGAACACTGGGCGCCTACTCGACGATGTCGGCTGCGCTCTGTTGAAGCGCGTCGCGGCCGACGAAAACTTGCACTTCCTTTTTTACCGCGACCTGGTTACTGCTGCTTTGCAGGCCGACCCTTCGGGCACGGTAGAGGCCATGGACCGCCAAGTGACCGAGTTCACCATGCCCGGCGCCGAGATCCAAGGTTTTGCCGCGCATGCCGCTGCGATCGCCGCAGCCGGGATATACGAC
>JAJZYO010000109.1 GCA_021798075.1 Actinomycetes bacterium | reverse complement strand
TGAGGAGGCCGGGAGGCGCGCTCGTGTACGCGTTGCCGGAGGACGCCAATGCGCGGCCTTCGCGCGAACCGCAGCTACGGCGGGTCCTTTCCGAGTGGGTGGCGGATATTACGAGCTCGGCCAACCTGGTGGTCGTGCGGACCCCGCCTGGTTGCGCCCACGTTGTGGCTTCCGCTCTCGACCGGGCCGGGCTCGCGGGGGTGGCGGGGACCGTGGCCGGCGACGACACCGTGCTCGTGGTGGCGGCCGAAGGTGTAGATGGGTCGGCCCTGGCGCGCAAGCTGGAACGCCTGGCCGTCCGGGAAGCCTGAGAGAGACCGGGGACCTGGGAAAGACCGGGGACCTGAGAGAGAAAAGGAGAATCCAATGCCGGAGAGGGTCGTGCTCGCCTACAGCGGCGGGCTGGACACTTCTGTAGCGGTCCGCTGGATGACCGAGGAAATGGGCGTCGAAGTAGTGGCCTTGGCCGTTGACCTCGGCCAGGGCGGGGAGTGGACGACGGTCCGCGAGAGGGCGCTGAAAGCGGGCGCGGTGGAGGTCGTCGTAGCAGACGCACGCGAGGAGTTCGCTCGGGAGTTCGTGGCGCCCGCTGTGCGGGCCAACGCCCTCTACGAGGGCAAGTACCCGCTCGTGAGCTCGCTGTCCCGGCCTCTCATAGCCAAGCACCTGGTGGCCACGGCGCGCGAGTACCGCGCCGGCGCCGTCGCCCACGGTTGCACGGGCAAGGGCAACGACCAGGTCCGCTTCGAGGTCTCGGTGCGCGCCTTGGCGCCCGACCTCGACGTGGTGGCCCCCGTCCGCAGTTGGAAGTTCACCCGGGAGGACGCCATCGAGTACGCAGCCAAGTACGGGATCCCGGTCAGCGCCACCAAGAAAAGCCCCTACTCGGTCGACCAAAACCTCTGGGGCCGCACCGTCGAGTGCGGTGTCCTGGAAGACCCGTGGGAAATGCCGCCCGGGGACGTCTACGAGCTCACAGTGCCACGAGCCGAGGAGCCACGCGAGCTGGTGGTCGGCTTCGAGTCGGGCCTCCCGGTGTCGCTCGACGGCCGGGCGATGACCCTCGAGCAGCTGGTCCCCGCGCTCGACCAAGCCGTCGGCCCTTACGGTTTCGGGCGCGTCGACATGGTCGAAAACCGCCGGGTCGGGATCAAGAGCCGCGAGATCTACGAGTGCCCCGGGGCGCTCGCCCTGCTCATGGCCCACGCGGACTTGGAGGGCATGACCCTCGAGCGCGACGTAGCGCACGAAAAGGCGCGCCTCGAGCCCCGTTGGGCCGAGCTCGTCTACGACGGGTTGTGGTACTCACCGCTCAAGAGCGCGCTGGACGCGTTCATGAACGAGACCCAGCGCCACGTGAGCGGCGAGGTCCGCCTGCGCTGCCAACCGGGGACCTGTTACGTGGCCGGCCGGCGGAGCCCGGTCAGCCTCTACGAGCACGACCTGGCCACGTACACCGCTGCCGACCGCTTCCGTCACCAGGACGCCGAGGGTTTCGTCCGTATCTTCGGGCTCTCGGTCGAGACGTGGGCACGCCGCCAGGGGACGGGCACCTCTGCCTGAGGGTCCAGCCATCAAGCGGGTTCCCGCTCCCGCTCAGTAACCTGTCGCCCGATGACGCTCTGGCAGGGCCGCTTCGGTGGCGGCAAGCAGTCAGAGGAGCTACTCAGCTTCACTGGGAGCCTCTCGTTCGACCGCCGGCTCGCGCCCGACGACGTGGCCTGCAGCCGGGCGCACGTCCTCGGGCTCGAGCGGGTCGGCCTGGTCTCTCGCGAAGAGAGCGGGGCCCTCCTGTCCGCGCTGGCGAAGGCGGAGGAGGAACTGGCCGAGGGGACCTTTGTGTTCGAGCCAGACGACGAAGACATCCACACGGCGCTCGAACGCAGGGTGACCGAGATCGCCGGCGAGGTCGGTGCCCGCCTGCACACGGGCCGTAGCCGCAACGACCAGGTGGCGACCGACATGCGGCTTTTCACCAAGAGGGCGCTCGCTCAGATAGCCAAGGCCGTGATCACCCTCGAGGAGGTGCTGCTGGCCCGGGCCGAAGAAGCCGGCGACGCCTACCTGCCCGGTTACACCCACCTGCAACGCGCCCAGCCGGTGCTGCTCGCCCACCACCTCCTGGCCCACGGTTGGGCACTGTCACGGGATATCGACAGGCTGGCCGCCACCCGCCGGCGCCTCGACGTGTCGCCGCTCGGGGCGGGGGCGCTGGCGGGCTCGTCGCTTCCTATCGACCCCGATTGGGTGGCCCACGAGCTCGGCTTCGGTGCCCGCTTCGAGAACTCCCTCGACGCCGTATCGGACCGCGACTTCGTGGCAGAGGCCCTCTTCGACCTCGCCCTCTTGGGCGCGCACCTGTCGCGCCTCGGGGAGGAGATCGTCCTGTGGTCGTCGGCGGAGTTCGGGTTCATGCACCTCGCCGATTCGTACGCCACCGGTAGCTCGATGATGCCCCAAAAGAAAAACGCCGACATCGCCGAGCTGGCCCGGGGGAAGACCGGTCGCCTAGTCGGGCACCTGGCCGGGCTGCTCACCACGTTGAAGGGCTTGCCCCTCGCCTACAACCGGGACCTGCAGGAGGACAAGGAGCCCCTTTTCGATGCGGTGGACCAGCTGGAGCGTTCCCTCGACGCGATCACGGGCCTCATAGCAACAGCGACGTTCGATACCGAGGCCATGGCGCTCGCCGCCTCTGACCCGGCCCTCTCGGCGACTGACCTGGCGGAGTGGTTGGTCCTGAAAGGCATGCCGTTCCGCCGTGCCCATGAGCTGGTCGGGGGCCTCGTCCGGGACTCGCTCGAACGCCACGTCCCGCTCACGGAACTCGTGGCGGCGCACCCCTCGCTCGGTGCGGACGCGGTCGCCCTCTTGGAGGCCGGAGTAGCCGTCACCCGGCGGACGACCCCTGGAGGGGCGGGCCCAGGTCCTGTAGCAGCCCAGCTCGAACGCTTCGCCGCCGCCGTACAAGCCGACGCGGAGCGCTTCGGCCTTCACGCCGGCGCCGGTGCCGGCCACAGCCGCGGTGCCGCCGCCCCGCCGGCGCCTGGCACCAGCGCACCCAGCCGGTAAGGCTGGCCCAGCCAGGTCAGGGCAGCGTGCCTCGAGTGGCCGAGCGCCAGGCCAGGACGGCCACGCCGCTCGGGCGGGAGTTCTTCGCCGGCGACGCCCGGTGCGTAGCGAGAGCCCTCGTCGGCAAGCTGCTCGTGCATCGCGACGGCAGGGTCGCCCGGCTGGTCGAGGTCGAGGCGTACATGGGGATGGACGACCCGGGCAGCCACGCCTTCCGCGGCCCGACGCCGCGCGCGGCCATCATGTTCGGGCCCGCCGGCCACCTCTATGTCTATTTCTCCTACGGCATGCACTGGTGCGCGAACGTCGTGTGCGGCCCCGAGGGGACGGCGTCGGCTGTTCTGTTGCGGGCGGCCGAGCCGCTGGGAGGGGTCGGCGCCATGAGGCTGGCCCGTTCGCACGGCCAGAAGGCACTGCGGGACCTGGACCTGTGCCGAGGCCCGGCGCGCCTGGCCGAGGCTTTCGGCATAACGGGCGAGATGAACGGCATAGACCTCGTCCCTCCTGCCGGCGCCTCTGCGGGGGACGGCCCGGGGCCGCTGTGGCTGGCCGACGACGGTGCCGGCGCCGGAGGACGGGTGGTCGCCACGCCGCGCGTCGGCCTCTCTGCCTCCCGTGCCCCTGAGCTGCCGTGGCGCTATGTACTGGCCGGGAGCTCGTGGGCCTCGCGGCCGGTGTCGCGCTAGGGCCGGCCTGAGGAAGCCCGTCTCACCCCGCCCCGGGCTCGGTCACCTCCGCGACCGCTACTGACGTCGGTGCTGTCCCCGCTTGGCGCTCCGTCGCGGAGGCGGCAGCGCGCCCCGGCGCCACGGTGGTGCCCTGGTCCAGCCTGTCCGGTTCTCGCACGCCGGCGATGGCGTAGACATCTGCGCCGTCGACGGTTTCCTTGGCTATCAGCAGGTCGGCGAGCCGGCGGAGCTTGTCTCGCTCGGTCGTGAGCAGTGCGACGGCCCTCTGCTCTGCCTGGAGGAGCAGGGCGCGCACCTCGGCGTCAATGAGGCCCTGGGTCTCCTCCGCGAAGGGCCGGCTGGAAAGCCCGGCACCGCCGCCGCCCAGGTAGGCGGGGCCTCCCTCGGGGTAGCCGACCGGGCCGAGCTCCTTGGACAGGCCGAACTCGCGCACCATCCGCACGGCCAGTTCGGTCGCCGAGGCGAGGTCGTTTGCTGCCCCCGTCGAGCCCTGGCCGAGCTCGACCAGCTCGGCCGCGCGCCCGCCTAGGCGGACGGCGAGGCTGTCGTAGAGGTAGTCCTCGCCGTAGAGGTGCCGGTCCGTGAGGGGGAGCTGCTCGGTGACGCCGAGGGCCTGGCCGGCCGGCAGGATCGTCACCTTGGCGACGGGGTCTGCCTTGGGGACGAGCGCCGCCACCAGGGCGTGGCCGGCCTCGTGCACGGCTACGGCCTCCTTCTCGTCGGGGAGGAGCACGTTGCTGCCCTCTCGCCGGCCGAGGATCACCCGGTCCCTCGCCTGGTCGAAGTCGGTGGCGACCAGGAAGTCCCGGTTGTCGTGAGCCGCATTGATGGCCGCCTCGTTGACCAGGTTGGCGAGGTCCGCCCCCGAGAACCCCGGCGTCCCCCTCGCCACCACCCCGAGGTCCACGCCCCGGTCGAGCCGCTTGCCCCGGCAGTGGACCTTCAGGATCTCGAGGCGGTCAGACAGGGTCGGGAGCGGGATCTGGACCTGGCGGTCGAAACGCCCTGGGCGCAGGAGGGCGGGGTCGAGCACCTCCGGCCGGTTGGTGGCCGCCAGCACGACGATGCCCTTGGTGACGTCGAAGCCGTCCATCTCGGCCAAGAGCTGGTTGAGGGTCTGCTCGCGTTCGTCGTTGGAGACGACCACGCCCGTGCCGCTCCTGCGCTGGCCTATGGCATCGATCTCGTCCATAAAGACTATGGCCGGCGCGCGTTTGCGGGCCTCGGCGAACAGGTCGCGGACCCTGGCCGCGCCCACCCCGACGAACATCTCGACAAAGGAGCTGCCAGTGACGGAGAAAAAGGCGACCCCTGCTTCACCGGCCACGGCCCGCGCGAGCAGCGTCTTGCCCGTACCGGGCGGGCCCACCATCAAAATCCCCCTCGGCGGCATGGCGCCGGCCCGTTCGTAGCGGTCCGGCCGCTTCAAGAACTCGACGACCTCGGCCACCTCTGCCTTGGCCCCGTCGTAGCCGGCGACGTCGGCGAACGTAGTCGTCACATTGCTCGCTTCGAACAGCTTCGCCTTGGACTGGCCGGCGCCGAAGATGCCGGCCAAGCCCCCACCGGTGGCGGCACCGCGCTTGGACAAGCGGTACCAGAGATAGCCGGGCAGCGCCAGCACGAGCAGCAAGATGACCCAGCTGAGGACCTGAGAGGCGAACGAGGGGCCGATGGTGGTGGCCGTGACCTGCACCTTGTTGCGCTGGAGCTGGTCGAGCAGCGAGGCGCCCGGGCTCGGCGCCTGGGGGATGACGACCGTGTAGCCGTGGCCGTCTTTCAAGAGGCCCGTGGCGCTACCGCTCGGGTTGAGCGTCACGGTAGACACTTTGTCCGCAGCCACGTCCTTTACGAACTGCGAGTACGTGAGGGTGACCGGCGAGGTCATCCTGGTGGCCGGCAGCACGAAGAAGAGCAGCACGAAGGCGGCCACGGCCACGACCCACAGCCAGTGGCGCCAGGGAGGAGGTGGAGGGGGGGCGGAGGGCACGGGCTTGCCGCCGGCGGGGGGCGGAGAGGCCGGTTTGGTCACTAGTCCAGTCTGCCCCGACCGCTCCGGCACCGGCGGGCCGGGGCCGCTTGCAGCCCCATTTCCCCTGCCGGCTGGGCCAGGGTCTGAGATATCATGATCCCTACCACTCGCCAGAGTGGCCGAGTAGAGGGCTTGCCGGACGGCAAGAGCGGGGCCCGGGTGTGTTGGGCCCTAGGCCGTGTTGACAGGCTCCGACTCGTAGGCTAGCTTTGAGAGCCGCTCAGCGAGCAGGAGCTCCCTGGGCGGTAGCGCCACGAAGGGCCGGTACGGTCCTGAGCGACGTAGTTACGGTCGGCACCGCCGCCTGCCCCAAGCAGACGAGTGCTGGCGCGAGCAGTGGACCTTGAAAACGGAATAGAGGAAGCCAAAAGCTAGTGCGGGTGCCTCGGCGAGAGCCGAGGTGCCAAACCTTGTCAAGCACTAGACGGACAATATGTCTTGTTTTGTGCCAGCCAATCCTCATTTTGGCGGAGGGTTGGTGCTCTCATTGGCTTTAGGTACGCCTTAGCGGTGTACCGAAGGTCTCGATGGAGAGTTTGATCCTGGCTCAGGACGAACGCTGGCGGCGTGCTTCACACATGCAAGTCGAACGGGGCCCATCCGGTGGCAACACCGGTGAAGGCCTAGTGGCGAACGGGTGAGTAACACGTGAGCAACCTGCCCCGAAGACTGGGATAACATCGGGAAACTGATGCTAATACCGGATACCCCCACTTGATCGCATGGTCTTGTGAGGAAATGGGTTTCTGCTTCGGGAGGGGCTCGCGGCCTATCAGCTTGTTGGTGAGGTAACGGCCCACCAAGGCAACGACGGGTAGCTGGTCTGAGAGGACGACCAGCCACACTGGGACTGAGACACGGCCCAGACTCCTACGGGAGGCAGCAGTGGGGAATCTTGCGCAATGGGCGAAAGCCTGACGCAGCAACGCCGCGTGAGGGATGAAGGCCTTCGGGTTGTAAACC
>JAJZYO010000108.1 GCA_021798075.1 Actinomycetes bacterium | reverse complement strand
CAGCGCCGCCACCACCTCAGCCTGCACCGGCACGGTCGCCGGGGTGACGGTGTCGGGGGGCAACGACCAGGTGGGCAAGGTGGGTACGGCCTACCCAGAAGCGCTCCAGGTGGAGGTGGTGGACACGACAGGCTGCGGCGTCTCCGGCACTGACGTCACCTTCAGCGCCCCCTCCTTCGGCGCGAGCGGCACTTTCGCGGGCGGCGTCACGGAGGTGACGGTCACGACTTCGTCCTCGGGGGTTGCGACGGCCCCTACCTTCACTGCAAACGCCGTGACCGGCAACTTCGACGTGACCGCCGAGGTGGACGGCTTCAGCATCGAGGTATCCCTTACCAATTCGACCCTGGGGGTGGCGTCCTCCCTCCAGGTAGTCTCGGGCGACGCGCAGACGGCAGCCCCAGGGAGGGTCTTCACCGACCCGCTGGTCGTCTCGGTCGATGACAGCTCGGGCAACCCCGTCTCGGGCGCCACGGTCACCTTCGCCGTCACGGCCGGGACCACTGGGGCGAGCGCCACCTTCACCGGGGCGGGCGCTTCCACAACCGATCAGACCGACGAATCCGGCCAGGCCACGAGCCCGCACCTCACGGCGGCCACAACCTCCGGCAGCTTCAGCGTGACGGCGTCGGTCTCCGGCGTCAGCGAGGCGGCGACCTTCACCGAGACGGTCGGCTCGGGCACCCCCGACGCAATTACGGCCGGGGCAGGCACCTCCCAACAGGCCGAGGCCGGTACCGACTTCGCCGTGCCCCTGGCTGTGACGGTGACCGACTCCAACGGCAACGACGTCGCCGGCGCCGCCGTTACCTTCAAGGCGCCCTCCTCCGGGCCGACCGGGGTCTTCGCCGGGGCTGGCCACACGGCAATCGCGACGACCAACAGCGACGGCGTCGCCACCGCCCCGGCGTTCGTGGCCGGGCTCAGCGCGGGAGGCTATGTCGTCACCGCCGCGGTCACAGGCATCGGCCCCCCGGCCAGCTTCGCCATGGTAGACGAGGCCCGCACCACCGCCAGCACGTCGGGCCCGAAGGGCAATTACCGCCTCGTCACGGACACCGGCCAGGTGCTTTCCTCGGGCGCCGAAACCTCCTTCGGGTCCCTGCCTGCCTCCGAGCTCGGAGGCCAGAAGGTCGTCGGCATTGCCGACACCAAAGACGCCAAGGGCTACTGGCTCGTCACCGCCGAGGGCAAGGTCTACGCGTTCGGCGACGCAAAGGCCTATGGCTCACCCTCTAGCGTTGCGGCGCCCATCGTCGGCATCGCCGCCACCCCTGACGCCAAGGGCTACTGGCTCGTGGCCTCCGACGGCGGCATCTTCAACTACGGCGACGCCCGCTACTACGGCAGTGCCGGCAAGGTCCACCTCACCAAGCCCATCGTCGGCATCGCCGCCACCCCTGACGCCAAGGGCTACTGGCTCGTGGCCTCCGACGGCGGCATCTTCGCCTTTGGCAAGGCCACCTTTTACGGTTCGGGTACCATGTTGTCGCCCAAGCCCGTTACAGCCATAGTGCCCACGGCCGATGGGGGTGGCTACTGGGTCGTCTCCGCCAACGGCACTGCGGCTGGCTTCGGCGACGCCGGCGCCCAGGGCACCCCCACCTTGAAGACACCCACCGTGGTCGGCGGCGCTTAGGTCTTAGCGTAGGGCAGCGATTAGCTGAGCTCGTCTAGTCCTCCCCCGCCTGCACGGGCAGGCTCCGGCTCAGCTGTGGTCTTAGGACTGGGAGGACAAAACTGACGCGGAGCCCTTGCGGTTCGTTGGGCGCGGCGTGGGCGCTCCCGCCGTACGTTGCGGCCACTTCGGCCACGATCGCCAGGCCAAGCCCTGACCCCTTGCCGCGCGGTGCCCCTCTCGACCTGTAGAAACGGTCGAATATCCGCACGAGGTCACCAGCGGGGACGCCCGGGCCAAGGTCCCTCACCTCCAACACTGCGTTTGCCCCTTCGCGCCTCAAGGTGACCACCGCTTCCGTGCCGGCTGGCGTGTGGGCCACGACGTTGGCGAGCAGGTTGTCGACCGCGCGGCGGAGCAGTTCATCGTCACCGTGCACCACAACGCCTGGCTCGACCTCTGCCCGCCAGTGCCTGGCTGGCGCGGCCGCCCTCACGCGCTCGAGGCAGGTCTCGGCGAGGACGGATAGGTCGACCGGCTGGTCCCTCAGTTCGGGGCGCTGGTCGAGGCGGGCGAGGCGGAGCATGTCATCGACCAAGCGACTCATCCTCTTCGCCTCGGACTCGATGCGTCGCACCGCCTCGTCCACTTCGGAAGGCTCGGAAAGTACGCCTTGGGTGTAAAGCTGCGCGTTGGCCACTAATGACGCCAGCGGTGTGCGCAGCTCGTGGCTTGCGTTGGCCAGAAAGGTGCGCATGCGTTGCTCGCTCGCCTCTTTGTCGTGTAGGGACAATGAGATCCGCTCGAGCATCTCGTTCAGGGCCTCGCCCAGTCGCCCGACCTCGCTACCGGGGCGCTCGACGCTTACCCGCGTCTCGAGGTCGCCAGCGGTCACCCTATCTGCCTCCGCTGCCATAGCCTCAAGCGGCCGCAGGCCGCGGCGCACGAGCGCAAAGACTCCAGCTGCCACAACTGCAAGCGCTGCCAGCGAGCCCATACTCAGTATGAACTCGAGGCGGTTTACCGTCGAGTCGACATTAGCCAAGCTGGTACTGGCAACCAGTTCGCCGCCCGGCACGGTCCTCGCGCGCTCTCTCACTTCGCCCTTCCCACTGGACCCCGGGACGCTCTTGGCGCGGCCCGTCGAGGCGAGCGTCACTGCGCCTCCCAGAACCTTCGGGGCTACCGAGCTGCCTTCCAGGAGCACGAGTGGTTGGCCACGCGGCCGCATGAGCGCTAGGTAGTAGTCACCCAACGCACGGTAGGGGTCTTGGTCGAACGTGAGGGGCGACGCACTTTCTGCGCGCGTTTCCAACCTTCTAAGGTGGTGAGCGCCGATGTCCAGCGCGACGTTGAGCGCACTGTCAGCCCGCCTCAGCATGTAGCTACGAAGCAAGCTCGCGGCCGCAAAGTCAAAGGCGGCAAAGACAACGGCGGTTACGGCCACTACTCCCAACATGGAGCGCCAGCGAAGCGCGAGCGGCGCTCGCCTAGGGCTCGCCGCTTGCCCCCTGTCGCCCCGGCCTCGGGGCCCGGAGGCTGTAGCCGATCGAGCGTTGTGTGTGGACGAGGTCGGGGCCGTAGCGGCAGAGCTTTTGGCGGAGGTAGGCGACATATGTCGAGACAACGTTGCTCTTTCCCCCGAAATCGTAGTCCCATACATGGTCGAGGATCTGCGAGCGAGTTAGGACTCGACCAGGGTTCAACATGAGGTAGCGGAGAAGGCGGAACTCGGTCGGAGAGAGCTCGACCAGGTGCCCGGCTCGCCTGACCTGGTAGGACTCCTGGTCCAACTCCAAATCCGCGAACTCGAGCACGGGGCTTGGTGCTTCAGGCCGCGACCGGCGCAGCACCGTCCGGACACGCGCCGCGAGTTCGTCGAGGCCGAACGGTTTGGTCATGTAATCGTCGCCCCCGAGTGTGAGGCCGCGGACCTTGTCCTCCTCGGTGTCCCTGGCGGATAGGAAGATGACGGGGACGAGCTGGCCGTCACGGCGCAGAGCGGTCACGACCTCGAAGCCGTCTGTGTCAGGCAGCATGACGTCGAGCACCATGAGGTCGTAGGAGGCTTCGCGAGCGAGGCGCAGCGCATCCTGTCCTGTGGCTGCCGTCTCCACGTCGTAGCCGAGGAACCTGAGCGAGGCGGCAACCGCCTCTCGCAAGAAGTCCTCGTCATCGACGACGAGGAGCCTGCTTTGGTCTTTGGCCACTGGCACCATAAGACCACAGTTATGTTTGAAAACTGTTAGAACGATGTGTGAGGAAGGTCCGAAGGTGGCGGTTCGGGCATCTGCTAGTAGTGGAGCTGCACACGGAGGCACGGATACTGGCTCGCAGGCCCGCCGGCGCCGAGGTGAAGCCGACGGACACGTGGCTGGGGGTAGCTGTCGGTGTGCCCCGGGTCCCCATCGCCTTATAGTTCCAAGGCTTTGCCGCCGCTCATAATGGACAGTCCGCCCCCGTCATAGGGCGATGGTGGCGGTCCGTGGGTCACTTGTCCCCCCGTGCGCCATAAGGCTATGTGAGTTCTTGCGGGCCATCGCGGTCGGGCTCGACGAGGCCAGATTCGTAGGCGACGACAACGGCTTGGGCGCGGTCGCGTAGACCCAACTTCGAGAAAATGCGGGCAACGTGGGTCTTGACCGTCGCTTCACTGACGGTAAGGGCCTCGGCGAGCTCGGAGTTCGACAACCCGCGGCCGAGGTAGGTGAGCACTTCGGTCTCGCGGGGCGTGAGCTCCTTGAGGTCAACTCGGGCGATGGCGGCGTGGCCGCGGTCCGCGTGCTCGCCGGCATAGCGCGCCACGAGGCGGCGGGTGATGGAAGGGGCAAGGAGGGCGTCCCCGGTGTTGACCAGGCGGATGGCGGACACCAGGTGCTCAGGGCTCACATCTTTGAGGAGGAACCCGCTGGCGCCCGCAGCGAGCGCTTCGTAAACATAACGGTCGAGGTCGAAGGTGGTGAGGATGATGACCCGGGGGCCGGTCGGCTCACGCAGGATGCGCCGGGTCGCTTCGAGCCCGTCCATGTTGGGCATGCGGATGTCCATCAAAACGACATCGGGTCGGAGCCGCCGCGCTTGGGCGACGGCCTCGCCGCCGCCCGTGGCTTCCCCGACTACCTCGATGCCGCGGCTCGAAAGGATGAGGCCGAACCCGGCCCGCACGAGGTCCTGGTCGTCGACAAGCAGTACCCGGGGTGGGCCTTCGTCGGTACCCCTCATTGACCGCTCAGGGGGATGCGGGCCCGGACCCGATAGCCGCCGCCCAGGCGTCGCCGGGCATCGAAGTCGCCTCCGTAGACGCCGACGCGCTCGCGAAGGCCGAGCAGGCCGCGCCCCGCGCCCGTGCCGGGCCCGGTCGTCTTCGGTGACGGTGGGAGGCCGCTACGAGCCAGGCCGCTCGGGCCGCTGTTGAGCACCTCGACACGCAAGGAATGCTCAGCATAGCGGACCACCACCTCGGCCGAGGTGGCTTTGGCGTGCTTGAGCGCGTTGGTGAGCGCCTCTTGGACGATGCGGTAGGCGGTTACGTCGATGCCGGCCGGGAGGGGCCGGGGTTCCCCGGAGATGCGGACCTCCACAGGCAGCCCAGCGAAGGCGAAGCGGTCCACAAGAGCGCTCAGACGGTCCAGGCTGGGCTGAGGGGCGAGGTCATCCTCATCGTCGCCGTCGGCGGACGTGGCGAGCAGGCCGAGCAGGTTGCGCAGCTCGGTCAGAGCACCCCGTCCTGCCCTTTGGACGGCCTCCAGAGCTTGGCTGGCGTCGGTCGATGTTGGCGGGCTGGTGCCCGCCGCGGCAAGGACCTCACGGGCGGCGTTGGCTTGCACGACCATCAAGCTCACGTTGTGGCTCACGATGTCGTGCAGTTCTCGCGCGATCCTGGCACGCTCGGCGTCTATGGCGGCGCGGGAGGCATTTTCTCGCTCCCGTTCGAGCAACCATCCCCGTTCGCCGAGCACCCGCCGCGACGTCTGGCGCGCCCGTGCCAGAGCAGTGCCAAGGACAGCCGTCGAAACCAGGGCGGCCCCGGCGACGAGCCACGCAACGGTGGAAAGGGTCACACCACAAGGTTGGCAGGCCTGGCCGCCGAGCGCATCGCCCTTCGGGTTGAGGCCGCTACACCTGTGGGTTGACCCCGTGGCCGAAGTTGCATCCCGGGAGGGACGACATCGCGCCCCAGCACGCCTACCGTCAGTGGCATGAGCACCGAACAGCCCCCGGTCCAGGTGGTCGTCAGCCTGGACACCGTGGTGAAGGAGTACGGGGCCACGACCGCGTTGGCCGGCGTCTCGCTTGAGATCGCGGCCGGCGAGTCGGTGGCGGTGATGGGCCCCTCGGGGTGTGGGAAGTCCACCCTGCTCAACATGATCGCGGGCCTCGACCGCCCGACATCGGGCAGCGTCATCGTCCAGGGGGAGGACCTTGGGCACCTGAACGAGACGGGCCTGTGCCTGTTCCGGCGCCGCCGGGTCGGGATGATCTTCCAGTTCTTCAACCTGCTCGACGACCTGCCTGCCCTGGACAACGCAGCCATCGCCGCCCAGCTGACCGGCGTCTCGGCTACCCAGGCGCGCCGGCGAGCCCTCGAGCTCTTCGACGAGCTCGGCATCGCTGACCGGCGCGACACCTACCCGGCCCTGCTGAGCGGCGGCGAGCGCCAGCGGGTGGCCGTAGCCAGGGCCCTCATGAACCGCCCTTCGCTGATGTTGGCAGATGAGCCGACCGGGGCGCTCGACAGCCACAGCGCCGAACAGGTTATGGACCTGCTGATCGACCTCAACCAGATCGGCCAGACGCTGGTCGTCGTGACCCACGACGAGCACCTGGCTACACGCTGCGCCAGCCGGGTAGTCCGCCTGTCTGATGGGAAGATGGTTGGCGAACAGAGCGTGGAGCAACTCCTGTGAGCGCGGTCTGGGCACTGTCGCGCGCCGCGGCGCGCCGTCGTCGCTTGCAGACAACGGTCATCGGCATCGTCACGTTCGTCTCCGCCGTCACCCTCGTCGTCGCCCTGAACCTGCTTTCGGCTTCTTCGTCACCTTTCGCCCACGCCTTCGCCCGCCAGCAGGGCGCGCAGATCGTCACCGCGTTCGACGACGCGCACGTCACCGGCGCCCAGCTGGCCGCCACCGCGACGCGCCCGGGTGTCAGCGCCAGCGCCGGGCCGTTCCCCGAGGTCAC
>JAJZYO010000107.1 GCA_021798075.1 Actinomycetes bacterium | reverse complement strand
TGAGTCACGCCCATACTCCAAACAAACACGGCCGTCCTGGCCTCGGCCAGCATGCGCGCTAACTCCAGCATTTCCTCACGTTTCGAACCGGAGGACGACTCGAGGGCGTCCCAGTCCTGCTTCGCGAGCCCGGCCGACACCTCGCCGAATCCCGTCGTGGACCCGTCGATAAAGCCCTTGTCCACCCAGGAGCGCTCGACCATGTGCTTCAACGCGCCCGAAAGGAAACCGATGTCCCCACCGACAGTTATCTCGAAGAACTTGTCGACGATCCTGGTCCCGAAGAGGGCGCTCTCCAGGTTTGAGGGGACCCAGTAGCGCTCCATCGCCGGCTCCCGGTAGGGGTTGACGACGGCAACCTTGGTGCCGGCTTTCCTTGCATGGTAGAGGTACTTCATCATGACCGGCTGGTTCTGGGCAACGTTGGAACCAATGAAAACGATGAGATCCGTCCCGATCAGGTCCGAATACGAGCAGGTAGTGGCCGCCACCCCGAGGGCGCCCTTCAGGGCAAAAGTGGAAGGCGAATGGCAAAGTCGAGCCGCGTTGTCGATCGAGTTTGTCCCTAGGGCGCGCGCTGCTTTCTGCGCTGCATAATAGTTTTCGTTTGGCTGGCCGCGGCTCGTCATGTAAAAGGCGACCCGTTCCGGCGGTGCAGAGCGCAGCCTGGCTGCTACGAGGTCGAGGGCGTCATCCCATGTGGAGGGCCTGAAGCCGGCCTCACCGGGCCGTCGGACGAACGGGCAGGGCAAGCGCCCCAACTTGTGCAGCTCAGTGTTCTTTTTCCCCTCCAGCCTCGAAAGGTCCCAAAGCAGGCCCGGGTCGAAAGCAGGCGCCGTGTTGAGGCGGAGCAGGCGGAGCCGGACGTTGCAGAGGTGCACCTGGTCCAGCGTCCAATCTCGGAGGCCCGAGGTCCCGAGCGCGCAGCCGTCGCAGGCACCGTGAGAAAGGATCCGCCACGCGTACGCCAAGTTGTCCCGGTTCTCGGATATAGCTGAGAGAATTGCCTCGTAGTTGTTTGGCTTTTGCTGGCCAGCGCCAAAGGGCACAAGGCTGGCCCAGTGGGCCGGGTCCACGAACTTCTCACGCCTGGGTCCCCCCATGGCACGGCTCCTCGACATCTGGTGCTAGCCCCGACTTGAGGCTATGAGGAAAGGCTAACCAAGATAGATGCGTGCCTGGCATGAGCACAGGCCTCCAGGCCAACAACCCGACCATCGTCTCGGCCTTCTACTCCCAACTGCTCCGCCAAGGCCTGGTCGTCGCCGGCATTGCCCTGGTCGTCCTGCTGGCGTGGGCGCTGCTGCGCTCCGCCCAGCTCCGCCAGGCCTACGAGCGGTCAGCCAACGGGACCAGGCGTCTGGCCGCCGCGGCCAGTACGGTCGAAGCTGTCGCGACCGAGGCTGTGACGGGAGCTCCGGTAGAGGGAGCTCCGGTAGAGGGAGCTCCGGTAGAGGGAGCTCCGGTAGAGGGAGCTTCGGTGGAGGAGGCACCAGGGCGGCACTTGCTCAGGGTCGGCTTCGGGGTCCTCTGGCTCTTCGACGGCATCTTGCAGGCCCAGGCCTCGATGCCTTTGCGGATGCCCTCGAGCGTCATCGAGCCTGCGGCAGCGAGCTCGCCGAGTTGGGTGCAGCACATAGACGAGATGCTGGCGAGCTTCTGGAGCTACCACCCCGTCGCCGTCCCGGCGGCGGCCGTTTGGATCCAGGTCGGCCTGGGCGTCTGGCTCCTGGCCGCCTCGAAAGGCCCGTGGTCGCGCCTCGCGGGCGTGGCGAGCGCCGGCTGGGCGGCCGTCATCTGGGCAGGTGGGGAGGCCTTCGGAGGGATCTTCTCGCCTGGCCAGAGCTGGCTCTTCGGCCTGCCGGGCGCCGTGCTCATCTATGGGGTCGCAGGCGCCCTCGTCGCCCTGCCCGAGAGAAGCTGGGAAGGACCTCGCCTCGGCCGATGGCTCTTGCGCGCAACGGGGCTTTTCTGGATGGGAATGGCGGTGCTCCAGGCGTGGCCGGGACGTGGGTTCTGGCAGGGCCAGCCGGCTCCTCGCACCCCTCCAGGCACCTTGACGAGCATGCTCCGAGAAATGTCGGCTACCCCCCAGCCGCACGTCCTAGCGTCGTGGGTGGGTTCGTTCGCCTCCTTTGACGCTGCCCATGGGTGGGGGGTCAACCTGTTCGTCGTGATCGGGCTGTTTGCGACGGGCACCCTCCTCGCCCTGGGTCACCGGCGTCCGGTACTCGTGGGCCTCCTCGCCGGGGCCGTCCTTTGTGGCGCGACCTGGGTACTCGTACAGGACCTCGGGTTCCTCGGGGGAGTAGGAACCGACCCCAACACCATGCCCCCGATGGTCTTGCTGCTAGCCGCGGGATATGTGGCTATGACGAGGCTGCCGGCGCCGGCGGTGGTACAGACGCCACCGGTGGCACAGGCGCTGGCGGGCGCAGCTGGAGCGGCGGGGCCGGCAGGGCCTGGGCCAGCCCAGTTCGGGTGGCGAGGGCGATGGGCCGCCAACCCGGCCTACACCTTGCGCTGCGTCCTCGCGGCAGGCGCGTTCGCAGTCATGCTGGTCGGCTCGGCACCGGCTGCGCTTGCGACCACGAGCCCCGACGCCACTCCACTTCTGAACGAGGCCATCAACGGGCCCAACCACGCAGTCGACTTCCCCGCCCCCGCCATCAGCCTCGTGGACCAGTACGGCAAGCCGGTCTCGCTTGGGGGGCTGCGGGGAAAGGTTGTGGTGATCACGTTCCTCGACCCCGTCTGCACAAACCAATGCCCGGTGATCGCAGAGGAGCTAAAGCAGGTCGACCGCCAGCTCGGAACGGCGAGACAAGGACACGTCGAGCTCGTCGCGCTGGACGCCAACGCCCGCTACGTGGGTCGCGAGTTCCTCTTGGCCTTCGACAGCAAAGAGGGTCTCCAGGGACTGCACAACTGGTCTTACCTGACCGGTGCGCTGCCTCAGCTCGAGCACGCCTGGAGGGTGCTGGGCGCGACCCCGGGCCACCTGCCGGAAGGCGCGATGCTCGACCACAGCGAGTACGCCTACGTGATCGGCCCCGCAGGGCACGTCCGCTACGACATCGGGACGGACCCCGGGCCAGCCACCGCAGCGTCCAAGTCGTCTTTCGTTGGCAACCTTGTTGATGTCGTCGAGGGGCTCCTCCCTGGCAAGCCAGGTCGATGACCGCTGCTAGGTCGTGGCGGGCTCGGCACCACGCCTCCTGTCGGTACCCATCCATACGGGTCGTCTGGGTGACATGCCTCGCTTGGGGGCATAGGGTGTCTTGGAGAAGAGAGATGTTAGGTACACCTGAGCGGAGCACTACATGCCGGAAATGAAGCCGGTGAAGTTCGATATCCACACGGTCTTCACTGCCTGGGACTGGAGCCCCTTCGCCATCTGCGTAGCTGCTGGGGTCTTGGTAGCCGGCTACCTCTACCTGCGAGGCGACTGGCGCCTGGCGGCCCGGGGGAGGCGCTGGAGCGGGCGACGCACCATTTCGTTCTTCGCCGGCCTGCTCGCCGTCGACCTCGCGCTCCAGTCGCCGGTGTCCACCTTCACCAACTCTTACTTCCAGGCGCACATCGTCCAACACCTGCTCTTGATGACGGTTGCACCGCCTCTTATGGCCATGGGCGCACCCTCTACGCTGTTGCTGCAGGCAGGCCCCAACTGGGCCAAGCGCGCCTGGAGGAGAGTGCTCCACTCGCGGCCCTTTGCCTGGGCAAGCCACCCGGTGCCGGTGTGGTTCGGTTATTTCGGCGCGATGTTTGCCTTCTTCCTCACCCCGGCGGTCAACTACGCCATGGAGCACATGGCCCTCATGGATGCCATCAATATCCTGTTCCTGCTTGGGGGCTGCTTCTACTGGTGGCCGATCGTCGAGGTCGACCCCATCGTCCACTGGCGGATGGGGCCCGGTGCGAAAATCCTCAACTTGTCACTCGCGGTGCCATTCGAGTCGTTCCTCGGGATTGCCATCATGATGTCGAAACACCCCGAGGCGTCGATGTACAGCCTTTCCGGCTCGCACTGGGGCGGCGGCCTGCTCTGGGCGGCGACGGAGCTTTCCACGCTCCTCGGCCTGATCCCGGTCCTCTGGGCCTGGGTACACGCAGATGAACGTGCTGCCAAACGAGCTGACGCTCGTGCTGAGCTGGTCGAACAGCCTGCACCAAGGCGACGCCCGAAACCAGCTCTCGCTGGGCCGCCTGCCTCCGCGCTCCTCCTCGCGGAACGTCCACCCAACCCGCGGCCAATGGTGATCGGCGACAGGTTCAAGCCGCTTTTGCAGCCCGGCAACTCCACATGGGAGGACATGTGGAGGGCCAAGGCTGGTTTCGTCCCCGGACGTGCCCCGAGGAACCGCCGGGGAGACCAAGACGGCTGAGCCTTATGGCTGGCTCGGCGCCCAACTTTCCCCGCCGGCCAGCGGGCCTTCGTCGAGCACCCAAACTTCGACCTCGTCCCCTGCGCTGAGCCCGTCCCCATCGGGGACGAGGGCAAGCGCGCTGGCCTGAGCCAACGAGCGCAGCTGGTGGGAACCCTGGCCGCGGACCGGCCGTACGGACAACTGACCGCCGTCTACCCAGAGAATGACCCTGACCAGGTGGAGCCTGCCATCGGGCACGCGCCGGAGCGGCTCCGCTGAGAGCGCCCGCAGGCTAGGGCGCCCGAGGCGGGAGTGGCCTGCCATGTAACGGAGAGCAGGCCTGGCGAACAGCTCGTACGAAACGAACGCGGACACGGGGTTTCCTGGCAGGCCAAAGACGGGCGTGCCACGGGGCGCCAGAGTGGAAAAGGCGAGCGGCTTGGCAGGCTTGACCGCAACCTGGAGCCAAGAAGCCTGCTGGCCGCCGAGCTGGCCCAAGACTACCTTTACCAGGTCGCGCTCCCCCATGCTCACGCCCCCGCTCGTCAAGACTGCGTCGTAGCGCTCAGCAGCTTCGGCGAGCCGGCGCGCCAGCACAGCGGCGTCGTCGGCCGCGGTGCCCAAGTCCACCGCTTCAAAGCCATCGGCACGGAGCTGTGCCAACAACCCCGGCCGGTTGCTGTCCCTCAGCTTGCCGGGCGGAAGCGGACCAGGCCCGCTGACCAGTTCGTCGCCCGTCGACAAGACGCCCACCCGCGGCCGGGGGTAGGCGAGCACGCTGCCCGCACCGATCGCCGCCAGGACTGCCAGGTGGGAGGCACCGAGCTGGTCCCCGGCGACGAACACTTCCTCACCGGCTTCGATGTCGTCGCCGGCTGGGCGCACATGGGTGCCGGCCCTAACGGCCTCTTCGACCACAACCCAGCCGTCCTCGAGGTGGGAGTGCTCGACCATGCACACGGCGTCCGCTCCAGAGGGCAATGGCGCCCCTGTCATGATGCGGGCCGTCTCGCCTTCCTTCACAGCCACCGCCCCCGGCAGGTCGCCAGCCATGACCGCGCCTACCTCGCGTAGCCTGGCAGGCACGCTGACGACATCTGACGAGCGCACCGCATAGCCGTCCATGGCTGAGTTGGCGAAGGGAGGCAACGGCTCCTCGGAACGCACCGAGGCGGCCAGCACCAGGCCCAGGGCCTCCGAAGCAGGGAACTCGCGCGGGCTAAGACGCCGGCAGCTTGACAGGACACGCCGGCGAGCCTCGTCAATGCTCACCAGCCCGCTTCCGCTGGCTCTCCCTCCGGGTCGCGGCACGGCGCCATAGTAGCGAGGTGCCTCGGCTCGCCAGCTAACCTTTCGAGCAGCTGCATGGCACTGCAGCAGTTGAATATGAGATCACTGCTCCCGCTTCCTTCCGACCGGGTGAACCTGTTCGAGGCCTACTCGTCCGACCTACAGAACGCTGAACTGGGGTCCTTCGTCCGGGTGAACATGATCTCGAGCCTCGATGGAGCGATCGCCGTCGGAGGCCGCTCGGGAGGGCTCGGGGGTCCCGCCGACAAGCTCCTCTTCGCGGTGCTCCGGTCCCTTTGCGACGTCGTGCTCGTTGGAGCCGGCACTGCGAGGATCGAACGCTACGGGCCTGTTGAGCTCCCCGAGGATATCCAGTTGGCCCGCGAGGAACGTGGGCAGGCTCACCTCCCACCCATCGCCCTGGTCACCCGGTCGCTCGACATCGACTGGGGCTCCAGGCTCTTCGCATCGCGTTGTCCGAGGACGATCGTGATCGCCCCTGGATCTGCGGACGCGGCCAAATTGGCCCGCGCACGGGAAGTTGCCGACGTCCTGACGGCAGGCGCCGGCTCGGTTGACCTGCCCTCTGCCGTCCAGGCGCTCGCCGCCGAAGGCATGCGCCACATTCTTTGCGAAGGCGGCCCCACGCTCAATGCCGGCCTCGCTGCCGCCGGCTTGGTGCACGAGCTCTGCCTCACCCTCTCCCCCCAGCTTGCGGGCAGCGTGGGGGGCGTTCTAACGGGCGGCTGGCTCGGTAGCGGGGGCGTCTGGCTCGCGCGCACCCACGCGAGCGGTGAGCGCATATTTCGAAGCCAGCCCTTGACGCAGCTCGTAAAGCTCGAGCTTGCTCACGTCCTAGAGGAGGACAGCTACCTGTTCCTCAGGTTGCGCGCGCGACCAAAGGCGTGACGGCGCATCTGGATAAGACAGGGGCCGCCACCGGTCGAAGCCCGCCGGCCCCAGGCCATTGGCTTCTGGCCATCCCACCAGGGGCTTCACCCGCAAGTCGGTGCAGCGCCGTCCCCGGTGACCACGAGACCGCGGCAGGTCTCAAAGTGACGGGCCCCTGTGCCGGGATCGAACCGGCCGGCGAGCGCCGGTGACCACGAGACCGCGGCAGGTCTCAAAGTGACGGGCCCTCCGTTACTT
>JAJZYO010000106.1 GCA_021798075.1 Actinomycetes bacterium | reverse complement strand
GCGACGAGGCGGTCCGAGAGCCACTCGACGAGGCCGTCGGCGCCGCGCAGCACCTCCATCACCACCCGCAAGTTGGCCTCTTCCTGGGCGAGGCGAGCCTCGGGCGTGGCGGGCACCGGCTCGTCCACGCCCTCGTACTCGACGCCGTAGCGGTCCATGAACCCCTTCCGCACGGCCCAGAACTGCTCGCAGTTTGCCGGCCAGGGCACGCCGTGGCTCTGAGCGTCGTACTTGCCGTAGCCGCGCCCCTTCCTCGTCTTGAACCAGGCCATGCTCGGGAGCTGGTCGGGGTTGGCCCCGCAGGCGGCGTCGAGGACCGCCCGCGTCACCTGCGCCCATTCGGAGCCGTGCTCGGTGCCGGTGACCCTCCACCCGTATGGCGCGAACCAGTCCACGGGTGCGCCGGCGACCACGGAGGAGGCGGGCCGGGGGTCGATACCGTAGTCGTTCCAGTCGACGAGGAAGACCAAGTTGGACAGCCCGAGCCCCCAGGCGGTGTTCTTCGCCTCGTGGGCGCCTCCCGGGGTGAGGCCCCCCTCCCCTTCCACGACGAAGACCTTCACCTCCTCGGCCCCGGCCAAGCGCAGCGCCAGGGCTTCGCCGACCGCCGGCCCGAGACCGTGCCCGGAAGGGCCGGTGTTGTACTTCAAGAACATGCTCCGGCCGGCCATCTCGGCGTGGCCCGGCAGGCCGCCCCGGTGGCGCAGCTTGGGCAACATCTCCCAGGTGAGGGCGAAGCGGCCGTGCTCGGGGAACGCGTAGCGCTCCTCGGGGCTCTGCTCGTGGCGGGCGCGAAGGGCCTCGTTGAAAACTGCGAGCGTGGCGTAGACGAGCGGCACCGTGTGCCCGGCAGAAAGCACGAAGCGGTCCGAGAAGCGCAGCCACGGCCGGCGTAGGTCCCACCTCATCGCGCCCGACAGGGCCAGGGCGAGCAGCATGTGGACCTTGGAGCGAGACCCGCCGGGGTGCCCGCTCTGGCGGTAGTTGAGGGAGAGGTCGATGCACTCGTCGACCAGGTCCTTCAGCACCTCGTAGCGGGCGAAGTCGGGCTCGGCGGCGGCGAGCAGGCGCCTCACCTCCGCTTCGCTGGCCGTGCCGCCCCGGCCGGCTCCTCCGAGGAGCGAAAGCCCCGATGTCGCTGTCATTCGAACCTCCAGCTGGGTCTACCATTGTTGTCGGACAACTGTCAAGTTTCGTCTGTCGACGGTCCACAGCCTTGCCGTAATAGGGGGCTATACTCGGTAGCCGTGTCGGACGACCTGCAGGTCTTAGGGACGCCGAGGACCGGCCCGTCGTCGGTGTGGGCACCCACCCCGGGCCAGCGCCGCCGTCCGCTGACGGACGAGCTCCGTGACGCGATCATACGGGAACTACTTTTGAGTGGAGAGGTCCCCGAGGGCGACTCACTTCCAACAGAAGCTGCCTTGTGTGAGCGCTACGGCGCCTCACGCGTCACAGTTCGCGCTGCCCTGCGGAGCCTGCAAGAAACCGGGTACATCACGACACGTCACGGGCGTGGCTCATTGGTCCTCCCCCGTCCTCACGTCAACCACTCTGGTATCGACCAGCTTCGCTCGTTCGACAACCTCGGGGCGTCACAGGGCTGTGTAGTCGAGACTGCCGACCTCGAGTTCGAGACTGTCAACCTCGACGCGATGACTGCTGCCACCCTTGGGGTCAAGCCCGGGACCGAGGCGTTGGTAACGCGGCGCGTAAAGGTGTCGACGGGGGTGCGTATAGGGTGGATCGTCGACTATGTGACCGAGGGTGTTCTCCCCTTCTCCGTAATCAGAAGGGAGTTCGATGGGTCCGTGCTGGACGTGTTGTTAGCACACCCTGAAACGCAGGTGGAGTACTCTGACAGCGAGATCGTCCCGGTGGCTCTCGGGAAAGACATTGCTACTCGCCTTGGGGTGCGGAGGGGATCGCCTGCCCTCCATATGAACGAGTTTACGTGCACCAGTTCAGGGAGGATCCTCAGCTGGAGCCGATCGTGGCTCCTGCCGGAGAAGGTCAGGTACTTTTTGCGCAGGCGGAAGAGTTTTTGATTCGGCCGGTGCCCCTTGTGGCCTTCGGCCTGCTTCCGCAAGTCGTTAGTCAACTGTCAAGTCTCGTCTGACGACGCTCGTAGCCTGTGCTACAGTAGGGGCCGTGCCCGACGACCTGCGAGCTCTGGGGTGGCAAGCGGCGTACGGGAAAACTGCCGGCACGTAGTGAGAGGAGGATGGGGAGCCGGGCTCTTCTCGGTAACCGCGCCCCCTGAGTGGTAATGGCAAAATTAGCGTCGAGGATGGCGCGCCTCGGGACCGAGTCGGCCTTTGCCGTGCTCGCCCAGGCGCAAGCCTTGGAGCGGACGGGGCGCAAGGTCGTCCACTTGGAGATCGGTGAGCCGGACTTCCCCACGCCGGCGCACATCGTCGAAGCCGCCGAAGCGGGCCTCCGTGCCGGGCACACCCACTACGTGCCGGCCGCGGGGACCCTCCGGGTGCGGGAGGCCGTGAGCTCCTACCTGGAGCGCAAGGGGAGGATGAAGGCCCCCCCGGACAGGGTGGTAGTCACGCCGGGGGCGAAGCCGATCATGTTCTATACGATCCTGGCCCTCTGCGAGGAAGGCGACGAGGTCCTGTTCCCCGACCCGGGGTTCCCCATGTACGAGTCGATCGCCGCCTTCTCGGGGGCGGTCCCGGTCCCGGTGCCGCTCCGTGAGGAGAACGAGTTCCGGGTCGACCCCGAAGAGGTCGAGCGCCTCGTCACCCCGCGTACCAAGTTGCTCATACTCAATTCTCCGCACAACCCCTGCGGCAGCGCCCTCACCCGGAGCGACTGCGAGGCGATCGCCGAGGTCGCCCTCCGCCACGACCTGACGGTGCTCTCGGACGAGGTCTACTGGGCGACCCGCTACGACGAGGGCCACGTGAGTGTCCTGGACTTCGACGGCATGGCCGAGCGCACCGTCTTGCTCGACGGGTGGTCGAAGGCCTTCGCCATGACCGGGTGGCGGCTCGGCTTCGGGGTGCTGCCGCCCGACCTGGTCGAGCCGGTGACACGCCTGGTCGTCAACTCCGTCTCTTGCACCTCGGCGTTCAGTCAGGACGCGGCCATAGCCGCCCTGGAGGGGCCGTGGGAGCCGGTCGAGGAAATGACGGCCGAGTTCCAAAAGAGGCGCGACGTGATCGTCGAAGGGCTGAACCGCATCCCCGGGATGTCGTGCGCCACCCCGAGGGGGGCGTTTTACGTCTTCCCCAATGTGAAGGCGTTCGGGATGCCCTCGTCGGTGCTCGCCTCCCTCCTCCTCGACGAGGCCGGCGTCGCTTGCTTGTCGGGTACCGCCTTTGGCTCGTGGGGCGAGGGGTACCTGCGCTTCTCCTACGCCAACTCGGTCGACAACATCGAAACGGCGCTCACGTCCATCGAGGGCTTCTGCAGCAAGATAGCCGCAAAGGTATAGTCGCCCCCCCGACTCAGGAGATCTGGACATATGCCCACCTTGGGACTAGAGGACCACATCGTCGACCGTGGCGTCTACGACAACACGGTGCAGCGTTTCCGAGAGCAGCGGGTACTGCTGCCCACCTTCGCCGAGCTGGCCGAGCCGCGGACGATCCCCGCGGCGGTCCGCGACGCGCTCGCTTCGGTCGACCCCGACGACGCGCACCCGCTCAACCTCTTCCGGGTGCACTGGTACAACGGCCCAGATCGGGGCGGCCCAGATCGGGGCGGCCCAGATCGGAGCGGTCTGGCCACGGTGCCGGCGCACGTCGTGCTCGGGGAGGAGCTGACAGGCGTCCCCGCCAAGATCGTCGTCGTCCTCGGCGACCGCTTCCCCCTCATCCGCACCCACAAGGTGCTCGCCGCCTATGCCTGCTTGGCGCCGCGCGTCATCACGGGCCAGTTCGACCCCACGGCCCACCGCGCCGTCTGGCCTTCGACGGGCAATTACTGCCGGGGCGGCGTGGCCATCTCGCGGCTCATGGGTTGCCGCGGGGTGGCGATCCTGCCCGAGGGGATGAGCCGGGAGCGCTTCACGTGGCTGGCGGACTGGGTGAGCGAGCCGGGCGACGTGATCGCCACCCCCGGCTCGGAGAGCAACGTGAAGGAGATCTACGACAAGTGCTGGGAGCTAACGGAGGACCCGGCCAACGTGATCTTCAACCAGTTCTCCGAGTTCGGCAACCACCTGGCCCACTACCTGTGCACCGGCAATGCCCTCGGGGACGTCTTCGAGCACCTCCAGCACGAAGAGCCCGGGCTCCGGTTGGCTGCCTTCGTCTCGGCGTCGGGATCGGCCGGCACCCTCGGGACCGGGGACAACCTGAAGGAGGCCTACGGCGCTCGTATCGTCGCCGTCGAGGCCGAGGAGTGCCCGACCATGCTCTACAACGGCTTCGGCGAGCACAACATCCAAGGCATCGGCGACAAGCACATCCCGCTCATCCACAACGTCTACAACACCGACATCGTCACCGCGGTGAGCGACCGGGCCACGGACCAGCTGGCGGTGCTGTTCGCTTCGCCGGCCGGGCGCGCCTACCTGGCGGACCGGCGCCACGTGCCCGAGGACGTGCTCTCGTCGCTCGGCTCCTTCGGACTGTCCTCCATATGCAACATCGTCGCCTCGGTGAAGACCGCCAAGTACCTGGGCCTCGGGCCGGACGACGTCGTGACCACCGTCGCTACCGACGGTGCCGAGATGTACGAGACCGAACGGGCAAAGGTGACCGCGCGCGACTTCCCCGGCGGCTTCGATCCCGTCGCGGCGGGCGAGGTGTTCGGGCGCTGGATGCTCGGGGCCGGTACGGACCACCTCTTGGACATGACGACCGAAGACCGCGAGAGGGTGTTCAACCTCGGCTACTACACCTGGGTGGAGCAGCAGGGGATCTCGGTCCAGGACTTCGTCGCCAGGCGCAAGCAGGCGTACTGGTCCGCGCTGCGAGAAAAGCTCCCGAGGTGGGACGAAATGATAAAGGAGTTCAACGCGAAGAGCGGCGTGAGCGTCGGATGAGCGAGCCGGCGAGCCGCCTCGCCTGTTGCGGCTGCGGCGCCTCGCCGGCTGCGGGCGAGCCGTTCCCCTTCCGCTGCCCCCGGGCCGGCGAGGGCGACGTCGACCACGTGCTGGCCCGCGTCCTCGACCCAGCGCAAGTGAGCTTCCCGGCGGGGCCCGCCGGAGGAGAGCCCTTCGTCCGCTACAGGAACCTGCTGCACAGCTACCACCGGGCGGCCGCGGGCGGGATGAGCGATGCCGCCTTCGTCTCCCTCGTGGAGCGCGTGGACGACGCCATAGCCGCCGTCGACGGCCGGGGCTTCAGCGCCACGCCATTCGCACGAAACGAACAACTTTCCCGAGCTCTCGGCTTCCATGGGGGCGGGGGCGTGTGGGTGAAGGACGAGACCCACAACGTCTCCGGCTCCCACAAGGCGCGCCACCTCATGGGGGTGCTCCTCCACCTCGAAGTTGCCGAGCAGCTCGGCTTGTCGGACCGCGGCCGGCGGCCCGACCTCGCCATCGCCAGTTGCGGCAATGCCGCCCTCGGGGCAGCCGTCGTCGCCGCCGCGGGCGGCTGGCGCCTCCAGGTGTTCGTCCCCGTCGACGCCAACGCCTCGGTGGTGGCGCGGCTTCGCGACCTCGGGGCGCACGTGGTCACCTGCGCGCGAGAGCCTGGCACGCCCGGCGACCCCGCCTACGCCCGCCTTCGCGAGGAACTGGCCGCCGGCGCGCTCCCCTTCACCTGCCAGGGCAACGAGAACGGCCTCGCCATCGAGGGCGGGGAGACCCTGGCTTACGAGATGGTCTCCGACTTGGCCGACAATGGGGTCGCGCTCGACCACCTGGTCGTCCAAGTGGGGGGCGGGGCGCTGGCGAGCGCGTGCGTGCAAGGCTTCGCCGAAGCGGCCGCTCTGGGGGCCGTCTCGCGAGGGCCGAAGGTACACACGGTGCAGACGGAAGGGGGGCACCCACTGCAACGGGCCTACGACCGCGTTGCCCGGCTCCTTCCCCGAGACCCGGGCCAGGAGGACGTCGGGCGTGCCCTCGGCGAGGCGGCCGGCCACCGCTCCGGCTTCATGTGGCCGTGGGAGAGCGAGCCGAAGAGCATCGCCGGGGGCATCCTGGACGACGAGACCTACGACTGGCTGGCCGTGGTCAGCGGGATGCTCCGCACAGGCGGGCGTCCCGTGGTCGTCTCCGAGGAGCGGCTGGCAGAGGCGCACGAGCTCGGCCGGGGGGCGGGCTTCGACGTCGACGCTACCGGGACTTCGGGGCTCGCGGGGCTGCTCGACCTGGTCGCGAAGGGCGTTGTGCGGCCCGACGAAAAGGTGGCGGTGCTCTTCACCGGGGTCGAGCGGGAATGAGCGGACCAGTAGCGTTGTGCGGGGGCACCGTCGTCGTGAGCCTCGACCCGCCCGAGGTTACGAACTGCGACGTGGTCCTCTCGGGCGGCCGGGTGGCGGCGCTCGGCCGGGCACCAGAGGGGGCGGCCCGCCACGACTGCAGCGGCGCGCTCGTAGCCCCCGGCAACGTCTGTGCCCACCACCACCTGTACTCGGCGCTCTCGCGGGGCATGGCCTATACGCTCGCCCCGCCCGCCAACTTCACCGAGATCCTGCAGCGGATCTGGTGGAGGCTCGACCGCGCCCTGGACGAGGAGTCGGTGCGGGCCTCGGCCCTCTCCGGTGGCCTCGACGCCCTCCTCTCGGGCACCACGACCGTGGTCGACCACCACGCCTCCCCCAACTTCATCGACGGCTCGCTCGACGTGATCGCCGATGCCCTCTCCGAGCTCGGCGTGCGCTCCGTGCTTTGTTACGAAGTGACCGACCGCGACGGCCCCGAGCGTGCCCGGGCCGGACTGGCGGAAAACCGTCG
>JAJZYO010000105.1 GCA_021798075.1 Actinomycetes bacterium | reverse complement strand
CCGCCAGGCGAAGACGCTCGGGAAGGGCATCGCCGGCGCCGTTGTCCTCTCGATCGGGACGGTGCTGCTCGCCGTGGGCTTCCTGCGGGCGCTGCAGGCGCAGGTCGGCAGCGCGTCGGCCACGACGACCGGGGGCGGGGACGCGGGCCCGGCCACCCCGGTAGCGACGGCCCCAGCCCAGACCACGGCCCCAGCACGGACCACGGCCTCAGCAAAGACCACAGCCTCAGTAAAGACCACGGCGGCCACGACTGGCACCTCACCCACGACGACCACAGTGGCCACGACCACAGTGGCCACGACCACAGTGTCCAAGACCACAGTGTCCAAGACCACGGTGGCCACGACCTCGCCGGCCACTACCGTTCGCCCGTCTTCTTCCCTTCCCACGACGACCGCAGTCCGGGCGGTGTCCCCCCCGCCCGTCGCCACGACGTCGCCCAGCAGTTCGGGGCGCGGCGTCCCGACGACGCTCGTGGCCAGCAGTGCCGCCCCTAACCCCTACGGCAGCGGCCACCCCCTTTCGGGCAACTGGTCTTGGGTGCCCTACATGGGAGGGGCGCTTTTGTGCGTGCTGGTGGCCGTCTTTTGCGTGACAAGGATCGTAAGAGGAGCCAAACGATGAAGGTGGTCCGCAACATCTCGGGCAACGGGAGGCCGTCTGGGAGCGGCCCCAACGGCAAGATAACGGCCGACGACATCCGCACCAAGGCGCAAGAACTCGTGGCCGGCGTCGAGGGCCAGGTGCGCTCCAAGCTGCCCTTGGTCACTTACGCGGCAGCGGGCGCGGTGGTGGCGATCACGGTCGCAGCGTTCCTGCTGGGGCGGCGGAGCGGCCGGCGCCGTTCCACCTTTGTCGAGATCCGCCGGGTATAGCCTCGATGGACAGGCTGCTCTCCAGGCTGTTGAGGCGGGCCCTAAGGCAAGGGGTCCTCGGGGGCGACACCAAATGGGTGGCGGTGGGAGGGGCAGTACTGCTGGCCCGTTTCGCCGTGAGGGCGTTCCGAAAGAAGCCCGAGGTCGTCTACTCGGGGAAGCTTCGCACCGGTGAGCGGCTGGTCATCAGCCAAGTGCGCCACAATGGGCGAAGTGAAAGTCCTGCTCCGCAACCCTAGGCGAGAAGTCGAGGTCGCCGGCCCCGTCGGCGTGCAGGCGCTCCTGCGCCAGCTCGCGCTCCGGCGGGAGGCCGTCCTCGTCATAGTCGACGGCACGCTCGTCACGGGCGACATCATGATCGCAGAGGGCTCCGAAGTCGAGATCCGCCCCGTCGTGTCGGGCGGGGCGCTCGGGCCCGCCGAAGGCACCGGAGCTCCTCGGGACTGTGCGGTCCCCGCGGGCCAGGGTGGCGCCGAGTGAAGTGCCGTAGCTGCCGCGCCCGGGCGGTGGTCGAGCTGCGGCGGCACAATGCGGCCTTTTGTCCGGACTGTTTCATCACCTACTGCCGCAACCAGGTGACCCGCGCCATCGAGGAGCACAAGATGATCGCACCGGGCGAGCGCGCCCTGGTGGCGGTCTCGGGGGGCAAGGACTCCCTCGCCTTGTGGGACCTCCTGCTCGACCTCGGTTACCAGGCCGACGGGCTGTACATCGGTCTCGGGATCGCCGGGTACAGCGAGCCGTCGGGGGAGTACGCCCGAGCGTTCGCCGAGCGGCGGGGAGCACGCCTCGTCGAGGTGGACCTCCCGCGCGACTACGGTTACGACGTCCGGAGCGGGGCCGCCGCCGACCACAGGGTGCCCTGTTCGGCCTGCGGGCTGTCCAAGCGCCACATCTTCGACCGCGCCGCCCTGGAGGGCGGCTACGACGTGGTCGTAACGGGCCACAACCTAGATGACGAGGCGGCGGTCCTCTTCGGCAACCTGCTCCGCTGGGACGTGGCCTACCTGGCGCGCCAACGCCCGGTGCTGCCGGGCGGGGACGGCTTCCCCCGGAAGGTGAAGCCCCTCGTGCGCCTGGCCGAGCGCGAGACGGCGGCGTACTGCGTGCTGAGGGGGATCGACTACCAAGTCGAAGAGTGCCCCATGTCGGCCGGCAACAAGCACCTCGGCTACAAGGACGCCCTCAACACCATCGAAGAGCGCTCCCCGGGCACCAAAGCCGCCTTTTACCACGGCTTCTTGGAGCACGGCGGCATGCTCGGGGCGGAGGTGGCCGGCGAGGAGCGCGACGGCCTCCACCCCTGCCCGAGTTGCGGCGCACCCACCGTCGGTGAGGTCTGCGCCTTTTGCAGGCTGGTACGCCGGGCCGGGGGAGATCCTGGCCGGCGCATACCGGTGTCATCGCCGGTGGCGGCGGCTCTGCCGGCGTCAGCTCTGCCGGCGTCAGCTCGGGAGGCCGGGGCGTGAGCGCCGTGCCCTCGGCCGGCGCAGCCCTGGACGCGACCGGCCAGGAGGCGGGCAGCGGCTCCCGTGGCCGGGGGGCTGCCCGGCCGTTCGTCGCCGGCGAAAAGGTGTTGCTCGTCGACTCCAAGGGCCGCCGGCACCTGCTCACGCTGCGACCAGGAGGGCAGTTCCATACCCACGCCGGCGTGGTCGACCACGACGGCCTGCTCGGCTTGGAGGAAGCGAGCACGGTGCGCTCGAGCCACGGCGCCCGCTACCTGGCCGTGCGCCCGACGCTCGCCGAGTTGGTCTTGGAGATGCCGAGGGGGGCACAGGTCATCTACCCGAAGGACCTGGGCCCTTTGCTCATCATGGCCGACATTTTCCCCGGCGCCAGGGTCCTCGAGGCGGGGCTCGGCTCGGGGGCGCTGTCCATGGCCCTGCTTCGTGCAGGCGCCGACGTTACCGGCTACGAACTCCGGGAGGACTTCGCCGCCCGCGCCATCTCCAACGTGACCGGCTTCCTCGGCGAGGGCGTGCTCGGCCGCTACCACGTCGAGGTGCGGGACGTGTACCAGGGGATCGGGGAGGAGGACCTCGACAGGGTGCTGCTCGACCTCCCCGAGCCCTGGCGTGCGGTCCAGCACGCATCCGCCGCCCTGCGCCCTGGCGGCATCCTCGTCTCGTACCTGCCTACCGTCCCTCAGGTGATGGCCCTGCGCGAGGCCCTCCCCAAGGCGGGTTTCGCGCTGGCGGAGACCATCGAGGTGCTCCAGCGCCCCTGGCACGTCGAGGGCCAGTCCGTGCGGCCGGAGCACCGGATGGTGGCCCATACCGGGTTCCTGACGGCCGCCAGGTCGGGGGGACGAGGAGCGAGCCACATGACCGAGGACGGCCGGTCGCCAACCTCAAGATGAACGACTTCGACATCGGCATCCTGGTAGCCGCGGCCCTGGCGGCCCTGGGCGGGTGGCGGATGGGGTTCCTCGCCCGGGTGTTCTCCTGGCTGGGCCTCGGTGCCGGCATCTATTTCGCCGTCCGCTACCTGCCGAGGATCGTGAGCTTCTTCGACGTCTCCGGGTCAGTCGCCCGGGTCGCCCTCGCCATAGCCGTCCTCCTCGTGCTCGCCTTCATAGGCCAGGGCATCGGGCTCATGGTGGGTTCGAGGCTCCACTCTGTGCTGCCCTTCGGGGGGGTGCGGGCCTTCGACAGGCTGGTCGGCGCGCTGCTTGGCGTCGTCGGGATCCTGGCGCTGGTCTGGCTGCTCGCCCCCTCGCTCGCAGCCGTGCCAGGTTCGGTCTCCCAGCTGACGACGGGCTCGGCCATCGCCCGCTGGGTGAGCAACGAGAGCCGCCGCGTCGGCCTCGACCCTCCCAACACCCTCCAAGCGCTCCGGCGCTTGGTGGGCGAAGACGGCTTCCCGCAAGTGTTCACGACCTTCGGGCCGAGCCAGGACGCAGGCCGGCCGCCGGCGACCGACCCGCTGCCCGCCGGCGTGCTGAGCGCAGCGGAGGCTTCCACGGTGAAGGTGGAGGGCCAAGCCTGCGGCCGTATCCAGGAGGGGAGCGGTTGGACGGCGGGCAACGACCTCGTCGTGACCAACGCCCACGTTGTCGCCGGGGAACCAGCCGGCGCCACCTATGTCCTGCTCCCCGACGGGGCCCGGTTGCCGGCATCGGTCGTGCTCTACAACCCTGACGTCGACCTCGCCCTGCTCAAGGTGCCGGGGCTGGGCGAGACGCCGCTCGGGCTGGCGGCCCCTTCCGCCGGCGAAAAGGGCGCAGTGCTCGGCCACCCAAACGGGCAGGACGCCCTTGCGGTCCAGCCGGCGACCATCGCTAACCAGGTGACGGCGGTGGGTGAGGACCTCTACGGCACCCACAGGACCACGCGTCGCGTGCTCGTCCTCGCAGCCCGTCTCACCTACGGCGACTCGGGTGCCCCCCTGGTCGACCAACAGGGCCAGGTGGTCGGGATAGCTTTCGCGATCGCGCCCGACAGGCCGACTACCTCGTACGCTCTCGATGCACCCGCCGAACTGGCCCCGCTCCTCGGCTCGGCCCACTCGAGCGTGGTCTCGACCGAAGCATGCGTACAAGGCTGATCCGGGGCCAGTCCCGTGCCAGCAGGCTAGCGACGACTCGCGGGCTAGCCCAGCGGCGTCACTCCTCGATGAAGATGCACTCCCCGGGGCACTCCTCGGCAGCCTCCCGGGTGGCGTCCTCCATCTCTTCGGGTACGAGCGCCAAGCCAGCGTGCCCACCAGGGTCGCTGAAGATTTTGTCCCCCTCCTTCACGTAGGAGAGGCCGTCGTCGAGCAAGGTGAACACTGCGGGTGCGATCTCCTCGCACAGCCCGTCACCGGTGCAAAGATCCTGGTCGATCCAGACCTTCATACTGTTTTGTGGCACCTTCCTCGTGTAGGGACGCGCGTCCGGTATCCTCCAAGTTACCGGCGGGCTGACCTAAGTGTCAACGATAGGCAGCGCGCCTATCCGCCAAGTTGACACCGGCACGCAGTATCGTCGGGTCGAGTTTGGCGCTTCACCCGGGCGGCCTTCGGGACGAATGGATGATTAGGAGGTGGTCCGCTTGGCCGAACCAGACGAACTCGCCGGGCTACGTGCTGAAGCGCGTTCGGCAGTGGAGCAGGTGGCAGCGCTCGAGGAAGAGGTGGCCGCGCTCCGCCGGCGCCTGGCCGACGCCCCAAAGAGGGTCCGTACCCTAGAAGAGCGGCTGCTCGAGACCAAGGGCCAGCTTCAGCAGGCCCTATCTCAGAACGAACGCCTCACTTACACCTTGCGCGAAGCGCGCGAGCACATCGCCTCTCTGCGCGAGGAAGTGGACAAGCTCACCCAGCCCCCCTCGGCGTACGGGACCTTCCTCGCCCTCAACGAGGACGGCACCGCCGACGTCTATTCGGGTGGCCGCAAAATGCGCGTCTCACTCCACCCCGGCATCGAGTCGGCCGAGCTCCGGCGGGGCCAGGAGGTCGTGCTCAACGAATCGCTCAACGTGGTCTTGGCGCGCGGCAGCGACCTCCAGGGCGAGGTCGTGACGCTGAAAGAGGTGCTCGAAGACGAGCGGCGGGCGATCGTGGTGGCGCGTGCCGACGAGGAGCGCGTCGTCGAGCTCGCCGACTCCCTCTTGGACGAGAAGCTGCGCTCGGGCGACTCGTTGCTGATGGACGTCCGTTCGGGCCTGTTGCTGGAGAAGCTCCCCCGCCCCGAGGTCGAAGACCTAGTGCTGGAGGAGGTGCCCGACATCTCCTACGACGATGTCGGCGGGCTCGACCCCCAGATCGAACAGATCACCGACGCCGTCGAGCTGCCGTTCCTCTACCGGGAGCTGTTCGCCGAGCACAAGCTGCCGGCTCCCAAGGGGGTCCTGCTCTACGGGCCGCCCGGGTGCGGCAAGACGCTCATAGCCAAGGCGGTGGCCAACTCGCTCGCCAAAAAGGTGGCGGAGCGCAGCGGGGACGGCCTAGCGAGGAGCTACTTCTTGAACATCAAGGGCCCTGAGCTGCTCAACAAGTACGTGGGGGAGACCGAGCGCCAGATCCGCCTCGTCTTCCAGCGGGCACGGGAGAAGAGCGAGGAGGGCGTGCCTGTGATCGTGTTCTTCGACGAGATGGACTCGCTCTTCCGCACCCGGGGGAGCGGCATCTCCTCGGACGTGGAGTCGACGATCGTGCCCCAGCTGCTCGCCGAGATCGACGGCGTCGAGGCGCTGAAAAACGTGATCGTGATCGGCGCGTCCAACCGCGAGGACCTGATCGACCCGGCGATCCTGCGCCCCGGGCGCCTCGACGTGAAGATAAAGATCGAGCGCCCCGACGAGAGCGCCGCCGCCCAGATCTTCTCGCGCTACCTGACGTCGGCGCTGCCCCTCGACGAAGAGGAGGTGGAGCGGCTCGGGGGCGGTGACCGGGACAAGGCGGTGCGGCTCATGATCGAGCGGACCGTCGAGGAGATGTACCGCGACGACGAGCTCAACAAGTTCTTGGAGGTCACCTACCAAAACGGTGACAAAGAGACCATGTACTACAAGGACTTTGCTTCCGGCGCCATGATCGAGAACATCGTCCGGCGGGCGAAGAAGCTGGCCATCAAGCGCCAGATCGCCGGCCAGGGCCGAGGGATCCGCACCCAGGACATGATCGACTCGATCCGCCAAGAGTTCCGCGAGCACGAGGACCTCCCCAACACCACCAACCCCGACGACTGGGCGAAGATCTCGGGAAAGAAGGGCGAGCGTATCGTCTACATCCGCACGGTGACCTCCCAGGGAGACGAGACCCGAGGCGGCCGCTCCATAGAGCGGGTCGCCACCGGCCAGTACCTGTAGGCCAGTACCTGTAGGCCAGTACCTGTAGGCACCCACCGGCCAGTACCCCTGAGCCCTCTGGGCGCCAGCCCTGGGTGGGCCGGCGCGGGCGCCGGGCGCCGGGCCGAACCGCGCTCGCGCCCGCCAAACGGCGCCGGCAGAGGCTGGGTAGTCGCATTCTGGGTGCACTTCTTGTTTCCGGGTGCCATGGGCCGCCTTCTGGGGACGCATAGT
>JAJZYO010000104.1 GCA_021798075.1 Actinomycetes bacterium | reverse complement strand
GTCGAGCGCGGCCCAGGTGCGGCCGCCGTCAGTGCTCCGCCACCAACTGCCTGCTCCCCTGGCCTGAATGCCGGCGGCGAGGGCGACCTGGCCGGAGATCATGAGCAGGGCGCTGGTGGGCTCGGGCAGTGAGACCACCGACACGGTGGGAGAAGGCATGGCCGCCGGGCCCACCCGCCATGTAGCTTTCTCTCCCACGCCCCAGAACTTGGAGAACGGCGCCCACAGCGAGGGGAGCACGCCGCCGAGCCCCGGTCCTGGGCCGCCGGCCAGCGCCCCTGCGCTGACCGCGCCGGACCAGCTCACGGAGGCCACCCCGTCGGCCGCCAGCACCTCGGGCGCGCCCCCGGCGGCGGGCGCAACCACCAGGGCCCCGTTGGCAGCCAGCGCGAGCTGGGCGCCACCAGGAGAGAACGACACCGACAGAGCACCTTCACAAGCCGACCCGGCACAGTGCGGCAGGTGCTGAGCGGACCAAGCCCCGGTCCTAAGGTTGAGCACGCCGGCGCCGCCAGTGCCCAAGGCGAAGGCTTCCAGCCCCCCGCTCGGTGACAGCGCCGCCGCACGGAGCTCGTCCCAGACGCCACGCGGCGGCCGGGGCGAGAAAAGGCCCACCGTGCGGGCCGATGGGCCCCACCACTGGAGCGAAGGCGGCGGCGGGGGGCACTGGGTGGCCACCTCCTGGAACAGGACTTTGCCGCCCGGCCCCTCGCCCAGCAGGCGCTCGTCGATAGCGCAGTGCGGGGCGAACCTTCCCGCCGGGAGGGCGAGGGCTGCCCCTTCTGGCTCGGCACCGGGCCGTAGGGGCAAGGCCAGGGCTTCCACCTGCGGCTCGTCGCAGCCCCCGTTGGTGAAGGCGAGCGCACCAGGTACGGCGACCAAGTCCCCCCCGGGTTGGCAGGGCAGGCCGGCCGGGGCTGCCGCCACCGCCCTCAGGGTGCCGTCGAAGGGGTCGGCCTGCACCAGGACGGCTCCCCCAACCCCGACCCAGTTCGGCACGCCCGGGACGCTGCAGGCGGACGTGGGCTTGAACTGCCAGTCGGTGACCCAGAAATAGAGCCTGGGGTTGGGCCCACTGGAAGGGGCCCAAACCGGGCCCGCGAGCCCGATCGGGCCCACGCCCCCAGCCGCTGAACTGCACCCCAGCGGCACGGTCAAGAGCATGCGCTGCTGGCCGCTCAGCGGGTTGACGACCCCGATCCCACGGGCGTCCCGAAAGGCGATCAGCCCGCCCCCAACCGTAGCTACTTCTCGGGTGCCCGCCGTTGCGGGTGGGGCAAGCCCTGAAAAGACCAAAGCCGCACCGGCCACCAGCGCCGTTGCCTTGACCAGGCAAGGACGCAGTGAGATAGCCATCGATGACACGACGCCAAGCCGGCGCGCCCGTTACAGTCTGCAACCGCCTTTGTCGGCGGCGGGCGCCGAGTGCCGCCCTTGGCTGAAATGGGACGGCGCCTCGTTGCTGTTTTCTCAAATTTCTTCGGCATGCAATGTCAATACCCAACTACCACACCCACCAGCGAGAGACGGACCTGGGGCCCCCGTAATGCGCCATTTCGTGCCGCCGCCCCGAAAAGGAAGCACCCCTCGAGCGCGCATGTCCAGATGTGCGTACCCGACCTGGTAATATCGGGCCAGCTGCAGCCAATTGGAGGCTATTGCAGGAGGGGCCAGGGGCAAGGTTCGGAGAGGGGGCAAGTCCCGGCTCGCTCGGCCGTCAATACGACCCGGGGAGCCCGAGGGGACCCCGGGCGAGGGAACCGGCAACGGCCGGCTCGCCCGGGCTGGACGAAGCCGCTCTCTTGGAAGGCTCGCACGACCCCTTTACATCACGCCGGGTGAAGCCGGGGAAAGTTGGGGAGGCAAGAAGTGCGCACCAGTTTTAGGTTCGCTTCAGCTCTCGTGGCCAGCACGTTTCTCCTCGCCAGCGCGCAGGCTGGGACAGCCCGAGCGGCTGAGAGCCCGCCGCTTTGGCCCTACACGGCGACGGTGAGCTCGACGAGCGCCTCGGGCCTCACCACCGGGAAGACCTACGACCTCGTCCACCTCCTCAACCTGACCATGGAGGACATCGGGACCATGGCCGGCCAGGCCACGCTGCACGTGAACCTGGCGGGCTCGCCCTACGCGTGCCTCAACGGGGCGAGCATCAACGTCTTTTCCTTCCATGGCGAGTTCTTCTTGCACGACGGGCTCCAGGGCCCCGAGTGCGCCTACGGGACCTGGGAGCTCGCGCCTCGATCGGTCCTCCAGCCGGGCCAGGCGCCCGTGATCACGAGCGCCCACGTCAGTGCCGGCCCGAGCGCCTCGCCGGCACCGAGGCTCCTTGCGCTCGGTAGGGACTTCGGCACGTTGGCCGGCTCGGTCACGCTCATCGGCTACGGCTCCACCTCCTCGGGCCCGGTCATAGGCGCGAAAGCCACGCGCTGGGCGCCAACTGGCGTGGCAGCCGAAGCCAGCAGCGGCCTCGTCGAAGGGCACCTCTACTACGTGCTCCTCCTCACCGGGTCAGGGGCTGCCGCCAGCGCCCTGGTGCGGGTGCAGGCGAGGGCCACCGCCCGCGTGAAGTACGCGGGAGCCCCGCCCGGCACGACCGTAGAGCTCACCGTGGGCTCGCGGCTCGCCGAGATCGGCAAGCACGCCGTGCGATTGGGTGCCGCCCCGGCCCTCGTCGACGGGACAGTGCTCGCGCCGGTCGGCGTCCTCGAGTTCCTCACCGGGGCGCGCGGCCGGTGGGACGCTTCGACCCACCAACTGCGCCTGGCGACGGCGCGAAGCGAAGTGACGTTGCAGCTCCGCAACCGTCGCTACGCCGTGAACGGCCGTACCGAGGCGGGCGGGGCGGCGCCGGTTTTCGCGGGGCGCGTCCTCCTCGTGCCGGTAAAAGCCTTTTCCCAAGCGTTCGGGCTGTCGGTCCGCCAGGGCCCCGGCCACACCTTGGTCCTCGGCGGCGCCATCCCCATGGTGATCTGCGGCCCCAACTGTGGTGGCAACGGCGGCGGTGGCGGCGGTGGCAGCGGGGGCAACAGCGGGTCGGGAGGTTCGGGCACTGCCCAGCCTGTATCGGAGACCATCACCACCGTCTACGGGGTGAGGGGGCAGGGCCTCGCCGGCGGGATGAACACCTCAACCTGGTGCAACGTCCCCCACGCCCCGAGCTATCTCGGCGGCTTCCCCCTCGGCTCGTGCACCGCCGGCCCCCAGCAGGACAACAACCCCGGTGGCGGCATCGCCTCGGTCGGCACCACCGTGTTCGGCAACGCCGGCGGGGAGGCGGACCAGCCGACGGAGCTGTCCTACACCTCGCAAGCGCCGAGCGGCGTGGCGTCGACGGTCTCCGTCAAGGCCATCGTGGACAGCGTCGACATGACCTATGGGATCTCTGGGGTGGGCGGCTCCTGCGCTCCTTCCGATGTCAACTCCTCGATGCAGCCGGGCACCGACACCCTGAGCACGTGCCTCTCCACCTTCCAGTCCGTCGTACCGCTGGGCGACGCCGGCACCGTGACCTCGGCCGTCCTTTCCTACGCCAACCAGCTCTGGTCGGGGTTGAACGGGGCCCAGCAGAACTGCATCGACACGCCCCAGTACGGGCCCGCTGGTGCCGGCTGTGCCCTCGCCGCAGCCAACGCGCTCATGAGCGTGGAGGGCACGGGCCTGTCGGTGACCCTCCATCAGTCGGTCTTCACCTGGAACGGGGCCACCACGGGCGGCACCGCCTCTTATTTCTCCGTCGACCCCGAGGTGCAGGTCTCCGACGTAGGCCTCGGCACCGAGGTCAACTTCATGACCTCCTACGTCCTGTTCGTCGTGACCGAGCAGTACACCGAGAACCAGTACACCTGGTCCTTCCCGGTCGCGGAGGTGGGCCAGCCCCTCTTGGCGCCGGACCTCGAGCAGTGCGACGGCCCGAGCATCCTCGACTGCCAACTGGTCCCGGGGGCCCACGCCAAGGTGACCTCCGGCAGCTTCCCAAACGGCATGAGCCCGCAGTCAGTAGGCGGGTACATCGAACTTGCCGGCTCACCGGCGAGCGGGTCTGAGGGCGTCTACCAGTTCACGCTGCAGGTCGTCGGCGGCAACGCCTTCGACTGCACGATCGACGTGGCGCCACCTCTATTGTTGGGGGAGCAGGGGCGCACCTCCACCTTCTACTACGAGAGCGGGGTGGGGTTCGCCGAAGAGAAGGCCTTCTTGCTGCCTTTCTTCACGACCGGCGGCGTGGGCGGGGTGACCTGGGACCTGCAGGGCAATTCGCAGGCGACCGAGTGGCTGGGGGTCTCCTACAGCCCGCCGACGAGCACGAGCCCCGGTAGCCCGCCCACCTTGTACACCTTCGGGCCGGTGCCCTCTAGCGGCTCGTACCCCTTCGAGCTCCAGGCTTGGGACGACTACACCTCGGAAAGCTCGGGGCCGCTCTCGGTCGACATCGTGCCGAGGCTCGCGCTCGCCAACCAGACGGCGCAAGAAGCCATCAGTGGTGAGCAGTTCCACTGGGACCTCTCGACATGGCGGAGCGGAGGGGCCGCCCCCTATTCCTGGGAAGTGGACCACTGCCAAGGGTGCGGCGCGCTCCCACCCGGGCTCTCCCTGGACCGAACGAGCGGGGTGATCTCGGGCGCCCCGAGCAGCGCCGGGACGTACCACTTCGTGGTGGTGGTGACCGACGCCCTGGGGGCCACGGCCAGCACCGGGATGTCGGTCACGGTGCAAGCCCAGGAGCCGCTCACTGTCGAGCCCGCGAGCCTGCCGGCCGCGACGGTCGGCTCGTCCTATTCGGCGCAGCTGTACGAAAGCGGTACGGGGTCCCCGTCTTTTCGCTGGGAGGTCAGCGCAGGCAAGCTGCCACCAGGCCTCGGCCTCGCCGTCTACTCGCAAAAGCCCTGGTACGGGGCCAAAGCTACGATCGCCGGCAAGCCGACCGAGGCCGGCTCCTTCTCCTTCGCGGTGCACTTGACCGGCTCGAAGGGGAGGGTGGCGACAAGGTCCTTCACTCTGAAGGTTGGGCTAAAGAGCAGCACGACCACAGGGACGACAACCTGCACTTCGAAGACCTGCACGCCACCCAAGGTCTAAAGGCCGGCGAACTCGGGAGGTACGGCGCAAGCCGTGGAGGCCCCCATCCGACAAAGAGGGGCCCGGCACGCTGGTCGGGTATTGTCGCTCAGACAGATGGTGGCAAGGTGGCCACTTAGGGCCGGTCGCACCGACTCGCCCGTGGGTGACCCTGAGCATGGGAGGGAAGCCCATGGAGGTGCTCGTTGCCTATGAGAGCCGTAGTGGCCGGACTCGCCGTGCCGCTGAGGCGGTAGCCTCGGCGGTGCGCGAACGGGGCTCGAACGCCACGCTCAAAGCCCTGGCCGAGACCACCGCACAGGACATCGAGAAGCACGACGCGCTAGCTATCGGGACCTGGGTGGAGGGCTTTATCGTCGTGAAGGTCGGGCCGGCCAAGGCCGCTCTCGAGGCAGTCGGGCGGCTGCCGGCCATGGGAGGCAAGCCGGCCGCTGTGTTCTGTACCTACGGGGTAAACCCCCGCGGCACGCTCGCCACCTTGCGCCGGTCGCTCGAGGCCAAGGGCGCCACGGTCGTAGCCGAGAACGCGAGCCCGCGCTCACACCCCGAGCGGGGCGCCACGGAGCTGGCAGAGCGTCTTTGCGCGTCCCCTCGACCGACGTGAGCGTGCCAGCACAGGCGAGGTGCGCCCCAGCCGGCCCGGCCCGACAGCATCGGGCAGCAGCTGTACCGGCCGCGCAGCCAAGGATCTCGGACGCGGTACATCATCCCAAACGGACCGGTCCCGTAGACGCTTTCGCCCGGAGCCTCACCCCCAGATGGAGAAACATCTCCGATCGACCCCCTCCCCAGAGGATCCTTTCCCGCAAGTTCCGGCTGCCGACCGCACCGGCTCAGCCGACGGGGTAATCCGACCATACGGCAAATGTGCTGACGCCCAGGACCTCGGCAATGTGCAACGGAGCATCTCACCCCCGGTGGGGAACCCGTCGCCATGCCCGCTCCAGTCCTAGGATGAGTGAGCGGTCCACGACGGCGTCCTGCCCCGGGGCGGACCCCCCCGCACAACTGTCGAGGCACGAACGGCACTGAGCGTCTCACCTCGGCCGCTACCCCTTCAGCGAGGCCAACCGCCTGGCCGATGCCCCCCGAGTACGACCAGCTCGGGCTCGACCACCACGAGGTCAGCTCCGACGCAGGCTACGTCTTCGGCTTGGACGTGGGCCGCCAGCACAAAAGCCGTCGGTGCCAGGCGCCCGCTCCGCATGCACCCTAACCCGCTATGCTGCCCTTGCCGTTTGTCTCAGGATACGTCACTGTCCCGTCGGCCCAGTCTTCCCCGCGAGGGGCACGGCAAGTGCGGGGTTCTCCGTTAGCAAGCGGACGTCATAGACATTCCGGCTCACTACCTCACCCTTGTACTCGAGAGCCATTTCGACCCTGCAAGGGCCAGAGGGCCAATGGGGAGGGGACAGCCTCGTCGACGGTAAATCGACGACCGAGTCCCCTGGGAGGACGACGCCGTTGACCTGAGCGAGCATGATGGCATCACCGCTTTCGGGGACCAGTCGCATATACAGAGTTACGTCTGCAAAGGTGGTCCAGGTGTCGTTTATGAGCCACGGCGCGATGACAATCGGCCGCCAATGGGAGCCTAGGTCAGTATATGTGATCCACGTTTCCCCGGGCTCGATATCGGCACCGACGAGCACCGGTTGGTAGGCTTGTTGGAGCGCATAGTAGCCTTTCTTCGGGCGTCTGGCATAACTGACCGTCGACCAAGTGACGGACGGCCAGCAGTCCATGAACATAAACTGAAAGACCCCGCCTACCGGACGGTAACGGAACCGGCGCATGCTCTCAATTGCAGCCTTCAGGACCTTGGCCTGGTACTCCTGTGACGAGGACGCGAACTCCTCCCAGCTGCCACCGAGGGCTACATGGGCTACGTGGAACGTCTGGTGGTACTGGAAGTCATGGTAGGCCAGCCGCTCCCA
>JAJZYO010000103.1 GCA_021798075.1 Actinomycetes bacterium | reverse complement strand
GGCGCTCCGAGAACCCCTCGTCGTGCTGGCCCGCGGCGATGGTGGCAGAACGCTTCGCCGAGAGCCAACCAGCGTGCAAACTGGTCCAGAGCACGGCTTGTGCTCGCCCGAGGCGCTGGTCCCGGCTGAGGCGTTCGGTGCCCTTGCCCCGGAGCCCTCCGGGGTGGCCCACGAGCGCGTCGGAGAGGTGCTCCAAGGCCACCAGTGCCGAGGCCCGCCGCCAGCTCGTTTCGGGGAAGTGTTTCGCGATGTTGACGATTTGGTTACGGGCGGACCAAAAGGCACGCTGGCGTGCCACCTGGTCCGAGCTCTTGCCCCGGCGGTGCCACACGCGCATGGCAGGGTCGAACACTGTTTCGTAACCTAACGCCCACGCCCGGGCGCACAGGTCGACGTCCTCGTAATAAGCGAAGTAGTCAGGGTCGAAGCCATCGAGCCGGCGGAGCAGCTCAGCTCGGGCGAGGATGTTGCACCCGTCTATGGCAGCCACCACTCGGCGCTCCGCCGGGGCGGGACCGAGGACCGTGAACCCGCGTTCGGGGTCCATGCGCACTAGGGCGAGCCCGCCCTCCTGGCTCTCAGGGACACCCTCACCGTCCCAAGGGAACTGGGTGCCGCCTACGATGCCGACCGCAGGGTCCTCCAGCACCCGGAGGCCCTCCTCGAGCCAGGCGGAGCCGACCACCAAGTCGTTGTTGAAGAGGCCCACGAACCGGCCATGAGCGTTGGCGATGCCGGCGTTCATGCCACCCGCGAAACCACGGTTGTCGGCCAGCGGCACGACGGTTACGCCTTCCAGACCTGCGAGCGCCCGCCGCGAGCGGCTGGTGCTCTCGTTGTCGACGACCAGGATCTCGCACTCGTCGGCCTGCTCGAGGCGGTGCAGGCTCGCGACGCAGCGGGATGTCGCTTGCTCCCCTCTCCAGTTGAGCACGATAAGGCTGGTCATGGGCACGGCCCGAATTTAGCTGGCATTCACGTGGCGACCGATAGGCTGGCCGGCGATGGCGGCAAGGCGGGGTGGGCGGTGTGAGCGTAATGGCGGTGTGAGCGTTACGGGCGGGCACTTGCTACGGGCGCGACGGGGCAGGTAACGCCTAATAAGCGGGGCGCGTTTGCCGGCAACGGTGCGTTCCTGGGATAATGGGGCCATGGCGAGGCGGATCGCTGTCATCGGGAGCGGGTACGTCGGCACGGTCGTGGCGGCGTGCCTCGCGCACATAGGCCACCGGGTCGTCGGTGTCGAGTCCGACGAGGGCAAGCTGGCGCAGTTGTCGGAGGGCAGGGCACCTTTCCACGAACAGGGCCTCGACGAGCTCCTCTCTGCTGGCGTGCAGGCCGGGCGGCTCTCGTTCACCTCGGAGGTCGGCCCGGCCGTTTCGGAGTCGGACCTCACGTTCATTTGCGTGGGCACTCCCCAGGGGCCCGACGGGAAGGCGGACATGAGCGCCATGGAGGAGGTGGCGCGCGTAGTGGCGCCGCACCTCCGGCGCCCTCACATCTTCGTAAACAAAAGCACTGTGCCGATCGGCTCCGGGCGCTGGCTGAGCTCGGTGATCGCGGACGCGGCCGGAGACCACAAAGTGGCTTCCCTGGTGCGGGTGGTGTCCAACCCCGAGTTCTTGCGAGAGGGTACCGCCGTTACGGACTACCTCCACCCGGACCGGGTCGTGGTCGGCGCGGACGATGCCCTCGCTTTGGAGGAGGTCATCGAGGTTTACCAACCAATCCTCGACCAAAGCTTTTCCGGCGCGGGCTCGAGGGGCATCGTCCCCCTAGTGAAGACCGACTTGATGACGGCCGAGATGGTGAAGTACGCGGCCAACGCCTTCCTGGCCACGAAGATCAGTTTTGCCAACGAGATGGCTCGTTTTTGTGAGCTGGTGGGCGCAGACATCCAGACGGTCACCGCCGGCATAGGCCTCGACCGTCGCATCGGGCCACGTTTTTTGAGCGCGGGCCTCGGCTGGGGCGGCTCATGTTTCACCAAGGACATCTCGGCCATGATCGCGACGGCAGGGGAGTACGGCTACCAAGCCCGGCTTCTCGAGGCGGTGATGGGGATCAATTCCGACCAACGCCACCTGGTGGTGGAAAAACTGCTCCGCCACCTGAAAAACTTGCGCGGCGCGCGCATAGCCCTGCTCGGGCTCTCCTACAAGCCCGGCACCGACGACCTGCGGGACTCGCCCGGCCTGGACATAGCGCAACGCTTGATAGAGCGCGGGGCCTTCGTGGCAGCCTATGACCCGGTCGTGAGGGAGGTGCCCAACGCGACCGGGGTGCGGGTGGTGAGGGACGCTTACGCTGCCGCGTCCGGGGCGGACGCTTTGGTCCTGGCGACCGAGTGGCCCCAGTTCGTCGACCTCGACTGGCGGCGGGTGCGAGCGGCCATGGACGGCGAGCTGTTGCTGGACGGGCGCAACTGCTTGGACCCGGTGAGAGCGGCGGAGGCCGGGTTTGTGTACGAGGGCATCGGCCGGCGGATGGCGGCACGGCCAGCACGGGACGAAGCGGCCTAGCTCCCTGGGGCCGAGCCCTCGGGCAGCACTTCGCCAGCGTTCGCCGGGACCGGGCCGGGCTAGTGCCCGCCAAGCGGCCCGCGTCGGCACCGCTCGCTAAGCTCCACTGGCTACGGCTCTTTACCAGGAAGGAACGCTGACCACATGACCGCCGCCAACGGCCCGGTAAGGCTGATCGGGCGTTGGGCCAGCCTGAGCGAAAAGGAGCGCCAGGCCGTGCTCGAACGGGGCCTCGACCAGATATTCGACCCTGGCCTGCGCGCCCAGATAACGGACCTCATCGAAGACGTGCGCGAAAACGGCGATGCCGCGCTGGTGCGCGCCCTCGAGCGCTTCGATGGTTGCCATGTCCGCCCGGCGGACCTCCGGGTGAGCGAGGCCGAGATGGCCAAAGCGCATGGGGTCGTGCCCGAAGGCCTGGTCGCGGCGCTCCGAGACGGTATCGACCACGTGCGCCGGTTCAACGAACAGCTCATGGCGAGGGGTGACTGGGAGTTCGAGAGCGAGCCCGGGCTAGTGGTGGGGGAAAAGGTCACCCCGATCGAGAGCGCGGGCCTGTTCGTCCCGAGCGGCAAGGGGTCGTTCCCCTCCGTGCTCGTCCAGGTGGGCACGCCGGCGGTGGTAGCCGGCGTGCCCAAGATCGCGGTTGTGGTCCCACCCTTGCCAGGGAGCGCTGGCGAGGTCGACCCCGCCGTCTTGGTCGTGGCCTCCGAGCTCGGCATCCGCGACGTGTTCCGCTCCAACGGGCCGGCGGGTGTCGCCGCCCTTGCGTTCGGCACCGAGACGGTCCCCAAGGTCCGTAAGGTGGTGGGGCCCGGTAGCCCAGCCGTAACGTGCGCGCAGGTCGAGGTCCAGCGCTACGGGACGGCGACAACGATGCTGCTCGGTCCGAGCGAGAGCCTCGTCATCGCAGACGAGAGCGCCGATGCCCGGCTTTTGGCCGCCGACCTCCTAAACGAGGCCGAGCACGGGCCGGACTCTCAGTCCCTGCTCGTGACGCCGAGCGAAGGCCTGCTCGGCACGGTGCAAGGTGAGGTGGCGAGCCAGCTTGCCCGCCTGCCTGAGCCGCGCCGTAGTTATGCGGCCGCCGCCCTCGGCAAAAACGGCGGGGCGATCTTGGTGGAGACCTTGTCCGAAGCAGCTGAGGTCGCCAACAGCTACGCCCCCGAACATCTTCAGATCGCCGTGCGCGACCCCGACGACCTGCTTGCCCGGCTGGTAAATGCTGGCGAGATATTGGTGGGCCAGTGGACGCCGTTCGCGGCTGCCAACTTCCTCATAGGTTGCCCGGCCTCTTTGCCAACCAGCGGTTTTGCCAAGGTGAACGGGGGGATAACGGCTGAGGCGTTCCGCAAGCGGACCGCGGTGGCGCGAGCCAACCAGACAGCCCTCGCCCGTATGCGTGAACCGGTGACCACACTCGCTCGCCACGAGGGCTTCCCGGCCCACGAGGCCGCGGTCGAGATCAGGTTCGCCTGAGCTCCGCCGAGAGGCCTTTCAACACTTGTCGAAAGATGGAACCACTTTCCTAGACAGCACTCCAACTGAGGCGACAGCGTAGCTGCACCTTGCCGTGCCAAGATGGCGAGGTCGCCGCCGGCGTACCTCGCGGGCGGCGGGAGAGGAAGAGGAGGAACCTTGAAGTCCAGGTACGCAAGAAGGGGCGTAGTGATGGTGAGCGTGCTCTTGGGGAGCCTGAGCGCGCCGCTCACCTTTGCGCCTGCTGCTTCCGCGAGCAGCAGGGACGCTTCGAGCGCGTCGACATACCTCGTCGGCGCATCGGAGCCCATGACCGGTGCCGAGGCGCAAGCGGGCACGGAAATTTACCACGGTCTCGTGCTCGCGGTCAACAAGGTAAACGCCGCGGGCGGCGTGCTCGGCCACAAGATCAAGCTGGTCGAGCAAGACGACGCCTGCGACCCCCAGACATCTGTCAACGCCGCCAACAAGCTCGTTTCGCTCGGTGTGCAGGCGATGGTGGGCGGGTACTGCTCGAGCGCCGCCCAGCCGGCCGAGCCGATCTACGCCCGTGCGGGGATACCCAATATCCAGGTGGCAGCCAATTCGAGCACGCTGACCTCTTCTGGCTACCACAACGTGTTCCTGATCGACCCGAGCGGCTCGCTCCAAGCCAAGGAGGCGGCCGCGTTTTTCTCCAAGGTGCTCCACGTGAAGCGCCTGCTCATCGCGGACGACCAAACCACGTACGCGGTCAACGTGGCCCAACTGACCAAAAAGGACCTTGCCGGCACCAGCACCAAGGTCTTCCCCATCGAGGCCATTCCCAACACCGAGCAGGACTTCTCAGCGGTCATAAATACCGTGCGGAGCGAGAAAGCCCAGGCCGTTTACTGGACCGGCTATTTTGCCCAAGCCGCCGAGTTTGTCCGGCAGTTGCGCAGCGCCGGGCTCATGATCCCCTTTGCCACCGCTGACGGCTCCGTCGACCCCACGTACATAAAGGACGCGGGCAAAGCGGCCAATGGGACGTACGCGACGATCGCCGTGCTGTCGTCGTTCCTCACGGGAGCGGCCGCCAAGGCTTTCGACGCCGCCTACGCAAAGAAGTTCCATGCCCAGCCTGGCCCGTACTCGGCGTACGCATACGACGGCATCTTCGCCCTCGTCAATGCCGCCAAGGCAGCCCACAGCCTGGCCCCCGCCAAGGTGATCGCGGCCTTGCACAAGCTCTCCTTCCAGGGTTTGACCGGCCCGGTCCACTTCGCGCCCGATGGTTCACGCTTGGGAGCGCACTTCGTCGTACTCCAGGTGAGGGGCGCCCAGTACGAACTGGCCCCTCGACAGCCGGCAGCATGATGTCCCTCTGGCCTGGTCCCGCGTAGGACGGCTGCTTTTCGATGACATGGGGCGTCCTCGTCCCCGACATCGTTGCTGGCCTCTTCTTGGGGGCTTTTTTTGCCTTGGTCGCCGTGGGCTACAGCATGGTCTACGGAATATTGCGGCTGATCAACTTTGCCCACGGCGACTTCTACATGGTGGCAGCCTTCGTCTGCTACAGCGTCCTGGCCACCGTCACTGTGAGTTCGCGAGTCAATTGGGGCAACCTAGCGTGGGCCGGGGTCATCACGATGCTCGCCGGGGGGGTCGTCGCCGTCGTGGTGGAGCGCGTGGTCTACCGGCCCATGAGGAGGGCGGCGGTCCTCTCCCTCATGATCGCCGCTCTCGGCGTCTCTGAGACGCTCGAAAACGGTGTCCTCAATACCCCCGGTTGGGGCTCCAACTTCCTGCCCTTCCCGGTCACCCCGCCCAACAGTGGCTTTGACGTGCTGAGCGTTCGCTACACCTGGACCCAACTCGGGATCGTCGTCATTGCAGCTGCCCTCATCCTGGCCGTCCACTTGTTGGTCAACCACACCATGCTCGGTACGGCCATGCGAGCGGTGGCTCAGGACCGCGTGGCCGCTACCTTGCTCGGCATCAACGTGGACCGGGTGATCTCGCTCGTGTTCTTCCTCGGTGGGGCATTGGCGGGCGCGGCCGCGGTAATGGCAGGCCTTTATTTCGGGCAGATCAACTACCTGATGGGCTTCTCGATCGGTCTCCAGGCGTTCACGGCCGCCGTGCTCGGGGGTATCGGCAACGTGGCCGGGGCCGCCGTTGGTGGCCTGCTACTCGGCATCTTGGAGTCGGTGGGGACCGGGTTGTTCGGGGCACAGTGGGCCCTCATGTTTGCCTTCGGGGCTCTCGTGCTGACCTTGTGGCTCCGGCCCACCGGCTTGCTGGGCGAGCGAGTTGGCCAGCGGGTCTGAGTTCGCAGGTCCCGTCTCGCAACGCTCGGGGCCCGCCGTCGCCTTGGCCGTCATCGCGCTCGGTGCGCTGGTCCCCGTTTTCGCCGGCAGCACCTACGTGGTGAGCGTGGCCATGCAAGTCGAGATACTGATGTGCCTGGCGCTCGGGCTCAACTTCGTGGTCGGGTACGCAGGGATGCTCGACCTTGGCTTCGCGGCCTTCTTCGCCATTGGGGCGTACACGACCGGGCTGCTGTCGGTCGACCTTCACTGGCCCGTGCTCACCACGCTGCCAGTGGCCCTGTTGGCTGCCCTGGCGGGGGCGGTCTTCATCGGCGCCCCGACGTTGCGCCTACGGAGCGACTACCTGGCCGTAGTCACGCTTGGGTTTGGGGAGATAATCCAAAACCTCGTCAACAACCTGAGCCAGACCGGCGGGCCCGAGGGAATATACGGCATCCCAGCTCTGTCTATCGGCCGCTTCTCGGTTACGAGCACCGCGGGCTACTACTACGTGTTCCTGGTCCTCGTGGTGTTGTTCGCGGCTATTAGCTTGCGGGTACGCCGGTCTCGCCTCGGGCGGGCGTGGCTCGCCATCCGCGAGGACGAGGACACCGCCCAGGCGATGGGCATCAAGGTCCGCCGTTACAAGCTCTACGCCTACATGGCGGGCAGTGTCTTTGGCTCGTTGACGGGGTCTTTCTACGCTCCTGCTTTTATAGCCATCGCGCCGCCCAGTTTCGGCTTC
>JAJZYO010000102.1 GCA_021798075.1 Actinomycetes bacterium | reverse complement strand
CCCCTGGGACTTCTCGATCAACTACCACCTCTACCGCCACGTGTTCCCGCTCTCCGCGCTCGGCCGCTACGTCAACGGCACTGGCCCGCACCCAGCGAACGGACCGGCTCGGAGCTCGTTTAGAGTGCCGCCAACGGAGGAGGGCAGTGGCTGAGCCGAGGCCTCGGCTGCTCGTGCTCGCCCCACTGCGGGTCGAGGCCATGGCCCTCTTCCCCTCTGTCCCCGATCCAGCAGTAAGCGCCGTCGTACGCCGCCTCGGGATGGGCTTGGCCAAGGCCCGCCAGTCCTCCCAGCGCCTCGCCCCCGAGGTGAAGCGCGCAAGCGCTATAGCCATAGCAGGCTTGGGCGGAGGGATAGCTCCTGACCTCGAGCCCGGTGACGTCGTCGTGGCAGACCGTTTGGTGGACTCCGAAGGCAATGAGGTGGCCCGCCTGGCTTCGGCACAGCTGCTCTCCGCCGAGCTATGCCGGGCCGGCATACGGGCGCGCACCGGCACCGTGGCCAGCAGCGACCACATCGTGACCGGGCAAGAGCGAAAGCGCCTTGGCGACCTCGGGGCCGTCGCCGTGGACATGGAATCGACGGTCGCGGTGGCGACCGTGGCGCCTGAGGGGCGGGCTTGCGCTGTCGTGCGGGCCATATCCGACACGGCCGAGGCGGAGCTCTTCTCGCCCGCCGGTCTCGTCGGAGTATGCAAGGCGCTCCGATCGCTGCACGCATCGCGGCCCGCCCTCGCGCGCTGGGCCGCCGCCGCAGGAAAGAGAGAGGTCTTCCTCGCCGAGCCACGCTCATTTTGCGCCGGGGTGGAGCGGGCAATCGTGACCGTCGAGCGGGCGATCGAGCGCTACGGCGCGCCCGTGTACGTCAGGCGCCAGATAGTCCACAATGCCCACGTCGTCTCGGATCTCGAAGCCGCCGGCGCGATCTTCGTGGAGGAGCTGGAAGAAGTGCCCGACGGCGCCCGGGTCGTCTTCTCCGCCCACGGCGTCGGCACGGCGGTGCATGAGGAAGCGGGCCGCCGTGGGATGTTCGCCATCGACGCTACGTGCCCCCTCGTGAGCAAGGTCCACACCGAGGCACGCCGCTTTGCTGCCGCAGGACGCCAGGTCCTCCTCGTCGGGCACGAGGGCCACGACGAGGTCGAGGGCACCCTCGGGACCGTCCCTGGGACCGTGCTCGTGAGCACGCCGGCCGATGTCCACACCCTCGATCTCGACCGAACAGCACCCACCGCTGTTGTAACCCAGACGACCCTCGCCACCGACGAAGTGCGTGGCGTCATCGACGCACTGGAAAGCAGCTTTTCCGATATCGCCCGGCCATCAGCGTCGGATATATGTTACGCGAGCCAAAACCGCCAGGAAGCAGTGCGCGCTCTCGCCCCGAGTTGCGACCTCGTGCTCGTAGTGGGGTCGGCCAATTCGTCCAATTCCAACCGCCTGGCCGAAGTCGCTAGGCGCTGCGGCACCGAGGCGCACCTGGTCGAGGACCGCTCCGAGGTCCAATTGTCCTGGCTCGTCGGCAAGCGGCGTGTCGGGCTGACTGCGGGCGCGAGCGCGCCCGAGAAACTTGTCTCGGAGATCGTAGAGTGCCTGTCCGGGCTCGGACCTACGGAGGTCACCAGCCGCGCGGGCGCCAACGAGCACGTGAATTTCCCCCTACCACCGGAGGTGCGATGACATGGGCACGATCGACTTTCGCCAGAGCATAAAAGTTGGCACTTACATAGCACGCCAGAAGCTCGCGAAGCGCGACAAGTTCCCGCTGATAGTCGAGCTCGAGCCGCTCTTTGCGTGCAACCTCGAGTGCAACGGGTGCGGCAAGATCCAATACCCGACCGACGTCTTGAGGAAGAGGCTCTCGGTCGACCAAGCGGTGGCTGCCATCGAGGAATGCGGCGCGCCGATGGTCTCGATCGCCGGGGGCGAACCGCTCCTCCACCCTCAGATAGAAAAGATGAGCCAAGCCCTCCTGGACCGGAAACGCTTCGTCTACCTCTGTACCAATGCGATCCTGCTAGAGCGCAAGCTCGACCGCTTCGAACCGCATCCCGCCTTTTCCTGGGTGGTCCACCTAGATGGCCTCCGCGAGCGCCACGACGAGTCCGTGTCGCGCGAAGGCGTTTTCGACAAGGCCGTGGCCGCCATAAAAAAGGCCAAAGAACGGGGCTTCCGGGTCATGACCAATACCACTTTCTTCAACACCGACTCCCCGAAGCAGGTGCGCGAGGTGCTCGACTTCCTAAACGACGAGCTCGGGGTCGACAAGATGATGCTCTCTCCCGGGTACGCGTACGAAAAAGCTCCTGACCAAGTCCACTTCCTCGGGGTCGACCAATCGCGGAAGTTGTTCCGGGAAGCCTTCGAGGGCAAGCGCAAGCAGTGGCGCCTCAACCACAGCCCGCTCTTCCTCGACTTCTTGGAGGGCAAGGTGGAGTTCGAGTGCACCCCCTGGGGCATCCCCTCTTACAGCGTGTTCGGCTGGCAGAAGCCGTGCTACCTGCTGGCGGACGGCTATACCGAGACCTACAAGGAGCTCATAGAGACCACGGACTGGTCCAAGTACGGTAGGGGTCGCGACCCACGTTGCCGTAACTGCATGGCCCACTGTGGCTTCGAGCCGAGCGCGGTGCTGGCCACGACGGGCAGCGTCCGCGAGTCCCTCCGAGCCCTCGTCAACGCTCGCTGACCGGACAGGGCTAGTTCTGGTGCCTGAGGCCCGGGTCCTCGTGACAGGCGCTTCGAGCGGCATTGGCGCTGCCGTCAGTACACTCCTGTCCTCGCGGGGCTGCCGGGTCGTCGGCTCAGGCCGGCGCGCCGAGGGCCTCGCGCTTGCCCCCGACGGCCCCTTCGAAGCCGCGGTGCTGGCCGACCTCACAGAGCCCGGCGCCCCAGCTGAGGTGGTCGGGAAGGCCGTCGCGGCCCTGGGCGGCCTAGACGTCGTCGTGTCGTGCGCCGGGGCCGGCTGGCAGGGGCCCTTTTGGAGCATGTCCGCGGACGAGATCGACAACCTCCTCGACATAAACCTCCGCGCCCCGCTCCACCTCGCCCACGCCGCGGCACCCCACCTGCTCGCCTCGGGTGGCCAGCTGGTGCTCGTCGGCTCGATAGCGGGCCTCGTAGGGGTGCCAGAAGAGGTCGCCTACGGGACAGCCAAAGCCGGCCTGCGCGGCCTCGCTGATGGGCTCCGTCTGGAGTGGTCACGCAACTGGAACGACGTCCATAGCGATGGCCTTAGCGAGACCACCCAAGCGCTCCCGGGCGCCGGCACCGCGCCGATGGGCACCACTTCGTCAGGCACCGGGTCGACGGGGGCCGCGCCGACCGCAACGAAAAAAAAGGCGATCGGCTCCAGCGGCACCGCTCGCACCCACCGGCACGCCACCGTGACCCTCGTGAGCCCGGGAGTTGTCGCGACGCCCTTCTTCAGCAGGCGCAACACGCCTTATACGCACTCGTGGCCGCACCCGATGCCGGTGACCAAGGTCTCCCGCCGCATCGTCCGGGCCATCGAGCAAAGACAAGAGGACGTCGTCGTGCCGGCGTGGCTCGGCCTCGCAGCACGGCTCAACGGCGGCCTCCCCCGCCTCTACCGAGTGCTCGCCAACTTCCCTTGGCGCGTGCAGCACTTGCCCTCGGGGTAGCGGCACACGCCATCGGGCAAACGCCCCGCGCCCGGGGGGACCTTTAGTAGATGCGGACCAGGCGGAGCGTGTCCGTGACCGGTGAGGTGGGGTCGTGGAGCGAGCCCGCCAGGACGACTGCGACATCGCCTGGCTTCGCGTAGCCGGCCAAACGAGCAGCTTCTATGCCGTTGTCAACCGCCTCGTCTGTGCTCTTCGCCTCTGCGGGCACGAGGACGGTGTCGACGCCCCAACTCGTCGTGAGCTGGCGGGCGGTGAAGGCGAAGGGCGTGGCCGCGACGATCGGGCACGGCGGCCGGTACCGGGTGATCGCTCTCGCCGTCGCACCGCTATTTGTGCACGCGATCACGACCGCCGCCTTTTCGTCGATGGCGGCTCGCCACGCCGCCGCACCGATGGCGGCCGTGATCCTGGCGCTGCCAGCGCCCTCGGACGCGAAATGCTGGATGGGCAGGTTGCGGGACCATTGGTGGCTATCGAAGTCGAGATCGGCGCGCCTCGCGATGCGGGCCATGGTCGCGACGGCATTGACGGGGTCGACACCGATGGCCGACTCTCCCGAAAGCATCACGGCGCTCGTCCCGTCGAACACCGCGTTAGCGACATCTGTTACCTCGGCTCTCGTCGGTACAGGCGAGTTGACCATGGACTCGAGCATCTGGGTTGCCGTGATCACCGGCCGGCCCCAGGCGATGCACGAACGGATGAGCTTTTTTTGGATGTGAGGAACATCTTCAAAGGGGACCCGCACCCCGAGGTCGCCTCGGGCGACCATCACGGTGTCAGCGACGCGCAAGATGTCGTCCATCTCACCGACTGCCTCAGGGGTCTCCATCTTGGCGCAGACGAGCACCTCCCTGCCGACCAACGACTTCACGGTCTCGAGGTCCGAGGCGGTGCGCACGAACGACACTGCAACGCTCTCGATACCCTCTGCCAGGAGCACCTCGAGGCGTTCGATGTCCTCCGGCGTTGGCGTCTTTAGCGAGAGCCTCGTGGCTGGCGCCGTAACCCCGGGCCGACCTTGGACCTTGCCGCCGGCGAGCACGCGTGCGCGCACCGTGTACCCGTCGCGCTTTTCGACCATGAGCGCGACACCGCCGTCCCCGAGAGCGACGCGGTCACCCTCTTGCAGGGACTCGACCAATTCGGGCAGCGACACACCGATCCGCTCTTCGCTGCTATGGGGCGCAAGGCCCTGCGGGCAGATGTCCACCTCGGTGCCCGTCACCAGGTTGACGCCGCCCTCGGGGAAAGCCGTCGTGCGGATCTTCGGCCCAGGGAGGTCGACCAGCACGCCCACCTCGGGCGCAGCCTCGCGGACCCGGCGGAGCCTTGCCACCGCCTCATCGATCGAACCGTGAGCGAGGGGGAGGCGTGCCACGTCCATGCCGGCGTCCTGCATGGCCGCCAGCACCGCCGGAGAATCAGACGCCGGGCCAATAGTGGCCACAACCCGTGTCCGACGCCCGGCACTCGACAAGTAACGGCGCGTAGGGGTCGATTTTTCGTTCGACAAGCTGGCGATGCGGGCACCCGCGCTAGCGGGATCTGTGCGGTCTTCTGGGCTCACGGCGCTTGGATCTGCGGCAGAATTGGTCACTGCTGCGAGTCTAGCGGTCGAAGAGATGAGAGCGCCTGCGCGGACACCTGGTCGCGCGCGTACCGAACTCGTTCAAAAAAGGCCACGGACTCGGAACCTCTCTTGGTGTACGGGCAGTTCGCCCGGCCCACCTTCGGCCGAGGAGGCCGCCTGGTCACATGGCCCCGCTCAAAAAGGGCAACAGGGCCCTAGGAGGACCAGAGAGGAGGCAATAGCGTCACCTAGTGGCCCCGAACGGCCAGGGTGCCCGCCCCGGCCACCGGCCTATACCTGCGATGCAGCACGACCAAGACAAGCACGATCTCGAAGAGGCCCTAGAGGTAGCGAGGGCAAGGGGTGACCGGCTCGACCACGCTCGGCGGTTGCTCGACCTCGGGCGCTATGAGGTACTACATGGCGACGCAGCCAAAGCGCGCGCCCACTACCAGGCCGCCTTTGCCCTAGGCCGCAAAGCCATTGACCGGGCCAATGCCAAGCTGGGGCTCGGAGACCTCGAACGCCTCTTTGGAGACCGCTCGGCCGCTCGTGCTCACTATGAGTCCGCGCTCGATCTCTACCGCCAGGGCGGGGACGCCATGGGCGAGGCCCACGCCCTCCACAGCCTGGGCGACCTCGAACGCCTCTTTGGCGACCGCTCGGCCGCCCGTGCCTACTACGAACCCGCGCTCGATCTCTACCGGCGAGGCGGGGACGCCATGGGCGAGGCCCACGCCCTCCACAGCCTGGGCGACCTCGAACGCCTCTTTGGCGACCGCTCGGCCGCCCGCTCCCGCTACGAGTCCGCGATGGCCCTCTACCGCAAAGGTGGGGACGCCATGGGCGAGGCCCACGCCCTCCACAGCCTGGGCGACCTCGAACGCCTCTTTGGCGACGTGGCCGGTGCGCGCGCCCACTACGACTCGGCCAAGGACCTCTACCACCAAGGCGGGGACCGCATGGGCGAGGCCCACGCGGCACAAAGCCTTGGCGACCTCGAACGCCTCTTTGGCAAGGAGACGGCCGCCAGCAGCCACTACGAGGCGGCCATCGAGCTCTACCGCCAGGCCGGGGACCGCATGGGCGAGGCGAAGGCAGTGCACAGCCTCGGTGACCTCGAGTACAGGGCTGGCAACGCGCCCGCTGCCCGCACCCACTACGAGGCGGCCAAGGCGCTTTACCGCCAAAGTGGGGACCGCATGGGAGAGGCCCACGCGTCACACAGCCTTGGCGACCTCGAACGCCTCTTTGGCGACGCCGCTCTTGCTAGCACCCACTACGAGGCGGCCATAGGGCTCTACCGCCAGGCCGGGGACCGCATGGGCGAAGCCCATGCGGCATATGACCAAGGCGACTTAGAGGCCGCAGCCGGCAAGAGAGCAGCCGCCCTCGCCCACTACGAGGTGGCCATCGAGCTTTACCGCCGGCTCGGGGACCGCATGGGCGAGGCGAAGGCCGTTCACGGCGTCGGGGACCTAGAGCGAGTCGCGGGCGACGCACTAGCTGCACGCGCCCGCTATGAGATGGCGCGAGACCTCTACCGCCGGGCTGGCGACCGCGCGGGCGAGGCGAAGGCAGTGCACAGCGTCGGGGACCTCGAGAATGTCCTAGGTGACGTCGCCGGTGCACGCGCCCACCGCGAGGCGGCGCGCGAGCTCTACCGCCAGGCCGGGGACCGCCTGGGCGAGGCCCACGCGGCATATGACCTCGGGTGCCTCGAGCGCGAGGCTGGCAACACGGGCGCCGCCCTCTCCCACTACCGGGCGGCCCTGGACCTCTACCGCCACGTTGGCCATGCCTTGGGTGAA
>JAJZYO010000101.1 GCA_021798075.1 Actinomycetes bacterium | reverse complement strand
CCAGACGAGCGCCCGGAGGGGCAGGGTGGCGCCGCCGGCGCCGGCGAGCCGGGTGGCCCGGGGGTGGCCGGCGGGCAGCGGGGAGAGCTCGAAGGCCACGGTGACCCCGGGGTCGTGCCTCGGCCGGTAGGAGTCGTCCATGCGGGTCTCGGAGTTGGAGAGCGGGGTCTCGCACTCCCAGCAGTAGGGCAGGACCCGGTAGCCCTCGTAGAGGAGGCCCTTGTCGTAGAGCTGCTTGAAGGCCCACATGACGCTCTCCATGTAGGGGAGGTCCATGGTCTTGTAGTCGTTGGCGAAGTCGACCCAGCGGGCCTGGCGGGTCACGTAGCGCTCCCACTCGGAGGTGTAGCGCATGACCGAGGTGCGGCAGTAGTCGTTGAACTTGCCCACCCCGTAGCGCAGGATGTCCGTCCTCCCCGGGAGGCCGAGCTCCTTCACCGCCTCCATCTCCGCGGGCAGGCCGTGGCAGTCCCAGCCGAAGCGCCGCTCGACCTTGTAGCCCCGCATCGTCTTGTAGCGGGGGATGGCGTCCTTCACGAAGCCGGTGAGCAGGCTCCCGTAGTGAGGTAGGCCGTTGGCAAAGGGGGGGCCGTCGTAGAAGACGAACTCTTTCGCCCCGCTCCTCGCCTTGACCGACGCTTCGAAGGTGGCGTCCTCGCCCCAAAAGGTGAGTACGTTGCGCTCGATCGCCGGGAAGTCAGGCTTGTCGGGGACCTGAGGGTAGATAGGTCCTGGGCCAGTGGGCGGCACCTGAACAGACTACGGGCCCGTCAGGGGGCGCTCAGGCGTTTTCGGTGCGGCCCAGCTCGGCCTCACCGTCGTCGTGGTCGTCCTCGGTGGCCAGGCACCAAGAGGCGTGCTCCTTGCCCGGCTCCGCGCCGCACTCGGGGCAAGGCTCCTCTTCGGCCTCGAACACCTTCACCGCACGCTTCAAGTCTCGCGCTTCTTCGAATCGCCGATGGCGTCCCTTTTTCACAGTTGCTCCCGACCCTTCGGAACGTGAACGGCCTGCAGTTTACCCCCACCACCGCCCACTCGGGGCACGGCAGGCTGGGCAGGCCTGGCTCGTAACATATCGCCATGGCCGACACATTCGACGTCGAGGCGATGCTCAACCGGTTCAGAGAACGTGCCCGTGCCGTGCGCCAGCGGGGCGTGCCCCCTCTCGAGGGCCCCGAGCGGCAGCTCTTCATCGACCAGGCCAAGACCGACTACATGGACTTCGCCATGGTCGGCGACGCGAAGGGGTCCCTGGAGGGCGGGATCCTCACGCTCACCATCGACCTCCGGCCAGCCAGCGCCCGCGACGAGCCGTCCGTCCCCTGAGCTCAACGGGGCCCTCTCGGCTCCATGAGCAGGTTGCCCTCCCCGTCGAGGGCGAGCGAGGCCTTTCCGCTCACGAGGCGCTCCAGGGGGACGCCCACGAGCTGCGCCCGCCATCCCCGGCCAAGGCGCGCCCCGTCCCGGCCGGACAGCCACTCGACCAGGTCAGCCCGGGTCGCCAGCAACGAAGCGTCGACACCTTCGTCCCGTGCCAGCTGGGAGACCCAGGCCGAGGCCAGCGCCACCGCCGGCCGCAACTGCCTGCTCACCTGTTCGCCCCGGGCGGACCGCACTCGGCCCGGCGGCAGCGCCCGCCCCCTAGCGACGGCCGCCATGATCTCCTGGTCCACACCACCTCGAAGGTGCCGGGAGTCGAGGCCTCGCACCTCGCGCAGCGCCGCCGCGCTCGACGGGGGTGAGTGGGCGATCGACAAGAGGGCTAGGTCGGGCAGGACGGCGCGGGGCAGGACGTCCAGCTCACGGGCCTTTCGTTCCCTCCAGGCGGCCAGCTCTTGCGCCACCGCCCGTGAGACCCCCTGGAGCGAACGGTTGTCCCGCAGCTTCCACCAGGCTTCCTCGGGGTCGGAGGGAACGGGGGTGCGCTCGGTGAGCACCTGGCACTCCTGTTCGGCCCAGCCGAGCCGGCCCCGGCGCTCCAGCTCCGACGAGATGGCGTCTGCCAGCGCCAGCAGGTGCTCCACGTCCGAGGCCGCGTAGGCGACCTGCGAGGGCGAGAGCGGCCTCTTGCTCCAGTCGGAGAGGCGGTCCCCCTTGGCGAGCCGGACCTCGAGGAAGGCCTCCGCCAATGCACGCAGCGATGCCGACCCGTGCCCGGCGAAGCCCGCCGCCACTTGGGTGTCGAAGACGCGCGACGGGAGCGTCTGGCACGCCCTCCAGAGCACCTCGAGGTCCTGAGTGGCCGCGTGGGCCACCATGACCCCCGGGCCCTCGAGCACCTTGGCCAGGGGTGTGAGCTCGACGGCCTGGGCGTCTACGAGGGCCACCTTGAGCGGCCCCCCGCCAACGGGGTGCCATGCGAGCTGGAGGAGCTCGAGGCGAGGCCAGTACGTGCGTTCCCGGTGGAACTCCGTGTCGAGAGCGTAACGGGGCACCTCCATGAGCTCGTCGACCAGCTCGAGGAGCGCCCCGACGCCATTGACCACCTCGGGGGGCTCAGGGCGAACTGTCGAGCCCGGCGCCACTACAGCCCTTCGACCGCCGGTCGCTCCCCCGCCAGCGCGGAGCAACGGCTCGCAGGGCCTTCCGACCTCGGTAGGGCTGGAGCCGGGACCATGTCACAAAAGCTTACTCCGAGGGCCCGATTTCACTGACCGCACCCGGCCCCACCGTGGTCACCCGCCGTAGTTGAGCCGCGTGTCCTCCACCCGCAGCACCGGCGCCGACTCGTCCGGCACCGAACAGTCGACCACCTCCCCCACAAACAGGGTGTGGTCCCCTGCGTCCACGTCGCCCCGGACCTCGCACTCCAACCACGCTGCCGCCTGCACCAGCACCGGTACCCCGGTCGAGCCGGTCCGGACGGGGACGCCCGAGAGGCTGCCACCCTCGCCCTCTGTCGCAGGCTTGGTGAACACCCTGACCAGCGCCCGGTCCTCGCGCCTGACGAAACACAGGCTGAAGGCCCGGCCGCCGGCCACGAGCTCGTGGGTGAGCGCGTCCTTGCGCACGGAGACGGCCACCAGCTTGGGTCTGGTGGCCACCTGCATCGCCCAGGTGTGGGTCATCAGGTTGCGCCGGCCGCCGAACGCGCTCCCGAGGAGGTAGATACCCGAGGGCATCCGCCAGAACGCTCGCCGGCGCTGCCGGTCGTAGGCGTCGGGGTCAACGCCGGGCGGGAAGGGGCCGACCAGCTCGGCCACGTTCAGCGCTCGCTCGGTGGCCAGTCAGGGTCGAGCTGGCGCAGGAACATGGCGCAGCGTTGCTCCTCATCGGCCTCCCCGATCGAGCCAGACAAGCGCCGGAGGGCATCGAGGCTCCGCAGGAAGCCGCGGTTGGAGGGGTGCCTCCAGCGGACGTACCCGGACCCGCGCCACCCAGCCGCCCGGAGGGCGTCCAGGCCCCGGTGGTACCCGGTGCGGGCGAAGGCGTAGGCACCGACGGGGTCGGTGTGCTCCGCCAGCTCGGCCAGGGCCGCCCAGGCAGCCGAGTCCCGGGGCCAGTGGGACGCTACGGCGGCCAGGCGCTGGCGCCGTTGGCCAGGTTCGGCCTCCGCAGCTTCTCGGAGGGCGGCCGCGGCCTCGGGGCTTGCCGGTGGGAGGACCGTCTCGGGGGGCGCTTGGCCCAGGGGGATTTCGGCCATACGGCAAGACAGCGTAACCTCGCCCTCACGGAAGGCTGCATCTTCGACAAGGTGGCGTGCGGTGAGCTGCCGGCTCACCTCGTGCTCGAGGAGGACGAGTTCGTGGCGTTCTTGGACCACCTACCCGTCTTCGACGGCCATACCCTCGTCGTCCCGAGGGCCCATTACGGGACCCTGGCCGAGCTGCCCACCGAGCTGCTCGCCCCCCTCCTCGACGCCGGGCGCCGCGTTGGTGCCGCCCAGCGTGCCGTCCTCGGGGCAGAAGGCACCTTCTTCGCGCTCAACGAGGTCGTGAGCCAGAGCGTGCCCCACGTCCACCTCCACGTGGTCCCCCGGCGCTTCGGCGACGGGCTCCGCGGGTTCCTCTGGCCACGCCACCGCTACCAGAGCGACGATGCCGCCGCCGAGCTCGCCGCGCGTATCCGAGGCGCTCTTGCCGCCCTCGACAGGACCGCCTGACCAGAGCGAGAGCGACTAGAGCGAGAGCACGGTGTCCTGGACCTCCCCGGTGAGGGCCACGGAGAGGTCGGGCCCGGCGACCGTAACCCGGTTGCGCCCCGCCCGCTTGGAGGCATAGAGGGCGGTGTCGGCCGCGGCCATGAGGCGCTCGCGGTCGCTGCCTTCGCCGGCGGCGGTGGCTATGCCGGCGCTGACCGTGACCGTAGCCACCCTGCTGGCGGCAGAGACGGCCGCTCGCACGCGTTCGACGACGGCGACGGCGCCCTCCGAGGCGCAGTTGGGGAGCACGATGGCAAACTCTTCGCCGCCATAACGAGCCACGATGTCCACGTCGCGGACGTGGCCGGCCATTGCCTGCGCCACCTCGCGCAGCACCTCGTCGCCCGCCAAATGCCCCAAGGTGTCGTTTATCTTCTTGAAGTGGTCGATGTCGATGATGGCGAGCGACAGCGGTTCGTTGGTGCGCTGCGTGCGGGCCACCTCTCGGGCCAGGGCCTTGGTGAGCGACCTACGGTTGGCCAGCTCGGTGAGACCGTCGGTGTCGGCCATACGGGCGTTCTCGGCCCGGAGGTCGGTGTTCGCGAAAGCCAGCGCGGCGTGGGCCGCGCAGCGGCCCACCATCTGCAGAGAGCGCCGGCTGACCCTCCTTCCTTCTTTGCCGCCCCTCGTCGGGCCGACCTCGGCGAGCAGTAGGCCTCGGCCTTCGTACCCTGCCGAAAGCCCGAGGACGACCACGTTGACCGAACCGGGGAGCACGTCCTCCAGGGCCGGCGCGCCTGCTCGGGCGAGGTTGCGCACCCTGGGGGGTTCCGGGCCGGCGAGCGCCCGTTCGGCAATGCCGCCGGACAGGACGCCGGAGCCGAGCTGGAGCTCCTCGGCCGGGAGGGACCTGCCTCCCCTTGACGCGGCCCGGGCGGCGACGACTTCGCCTTTTCTCTCCCAGATAACGGCTGCCCGCTCGAAGCCGAACGTTTCGATAATGCTGCTGAGCAGGACCGGGATCACGGCGGCCGCGCCTGTGCCCTGCTCCATCGCCGCCTCCATGTCGCGCGCCATGGCCGAGAGGGCGTCGAGCTGGGCCTTGGAACGGCGAAGCTCGCGCTCCGAGACGGCCGCGAACCCGGCCGTGCAGAGCGCCACGGCCCAAAAGCCACTGATCCGGACCGCCACCGCCCCGGCCGAGGGAGTGTAGATCTGGGGCACCCCGAGGACCTGGGCCACGGCGGGGCCGAGCTGGAGGAACGTTATCGCGAGCAGGAGAGCAGAGTCCCAAAGCGCCACCCGGACGCCGGTGCGCGGGCCGGCGAGCAGAGTCAGCGCTATGAGCTGGACGGCGAAGAACCATATGAAGCCGCTCTGGGCGCCGCCCGAGGGGACCGTGAGGAGCGCCAGGTAAAGCGAGTCGACGGGGATCAGCACCTGCTGGAAGGGGACCCGAGGGCGCCTCCGCGTGCCGCGGGCCGCAGCCAGGTGATCGCACAGGCTGTCGAGCAGCCAGCCGGCCAGCGACACCGCCATGTAGCCCGCACTGATCAAAAGGACCTCGTGCGAGGACATGCCCAGCTGCTTGCGCGCCAACACGGCCGTCGCCACCACGAACATGACGACGCCGAGCCGCATGAGCTGGAGGGCGCCAAAGCGCTGCTCGAGGCTGGTCTGCTCGGCCTGGGCGAGGCGCGGCTCAGTCGAAGCCAACCGAGTCCTCCCCTTCCCGGGCCGGGGCGTCCACGACCTTGGGGTCACGGCGGTCGATGAACCACTGGGCGACGACGAAGACGACCGCCAGGCCCCCGAGGGTGAGAGGGACGCTCAGTATGGTGCCGACCTGGAGCGGCCCGCCGGACCACAGCTCGTCCGGCGAGATTATGCCCGTGCCTCCGGCGCGCTCGCCGAAGGGCACCGTTGTCACCGTCACCGGGATCTTCGCCCCCGACCCGGCCTGGAAGCCCAGGCCCTGCACGCCCGCAGGAGCCTGCACGTCCGCAGGGGAACGAGTGCCGGTCGCGGCTCGGCCGCCGGCCGGTGCCGCCCCCGCCCGGTGGGCCGTGACCGCGCCCGACGACGCGGTACGACCGACGCGGCCGGCGCCTGCGGCGGCGTTCCTCGCCACACCGGAGGGGGCGCCCGAGCCGGTTGCCGGGGCTCGCGCGGTGTGGCCCCCTCCCGCATTGGCAGCCCCTGTCCCCGTGCCCACCGACGTGGCCGGGTGACCCGACCTAGTTGGTGCGGTACCGGCGTGGGAGGTCTTGGCCGAGGAAGTCGCCGGCCGGGAGGTGGCCGGCGGCTTGGTGGCCGGTTTGCTGACAGGCCTGGTCGTGGCCGCACCCGGGCGCGGCGGGGGCGGGGAGCCGGCGAGGTAGGGGGTCGTGCGCGGGGAGGCCGGCGTGCCGGTCGAAGTGGGGACGGTGGGGCGGACACTACTGGCCGGCGGGGGTTGTGAACCCTTGTGCGGAGCTGTGGTGGGAGGGACCGTGCCCGCAGAGCCGGTCGTGGGCGAAGAGGCTGTCGTCGAGGTGGCCGGCCGCGAGGTGGTCGGCCGCGAGGTGGTCGGCCGCGAGGTGGTCGTCGTCGGCCTGGCCGGCGGGGAAGTGGTCGTGGTCGTGGCCCGCGGCGAGGTGGTCGCCGTGGGGGAGGTGGTGGCGGGCCGGGTGTGCTGGCGGTGAGGGGAACCGATCTTCTTCGGCTTCTTCCGCGCTGGTGCCGAGGTCGTCGCCGTAGTGGGCCCCACGGTCACGGGCACTGTCGTGGCGGTGGCGGCTGTCGTAGGGGGCAGGGTCGTCGACGGCAGTGCGGTCACCTGGGTAGTCGTGGTCGGCAAGGTGGCGGGGACAACAGGCAGCCCGGCTGCGCTCCTGGCACCCGATTTCTGCCCTGTCTGGCTGGTCGTGGACGTCGTGGCGGCCGGAGCGGTCGTGGGCGGAGCGGTCGTGGTGGTGGCTGCCGTCGTGGGGGGAGGTAGCAGT
>JAJZYO010000100.1 GCA_021798075.1 Actinomycetes bacterium | reverse complement strand
GATCTTTGGAGCTCAGGTGGCGGAACCTCTCGGCATGTCGAGGACGCGCTTCTGCCCGCCGGTCGGGGAGCGCTGGTTGGTTGCAGCGACAGAACTGGACGGGGACCAGAGGCCGCGGGCTGGTTTGGTGTGGGGCGAAGTGCACGACGGCAACGCTTGGGTGCTCGGCGGCGTCGCAGGCCACGCTGGCCTGTTCGCTCCTGTCGGAGACCTCGCGCACTTCGTCCAATCGTTGCTCCAAGCCAGCACCGGCGGCGTGCTATCGGCCTCGTCGGTGGAAGAGATGGCCACGCTGCAGGCGAAGTCCGACGACGATGTCCGCGGCCTCGGTTGGCGCCTCTGCCCGTCGCGGTGGGGGGCCTGGCCGGAGGGGACAATGTGGCACACCGGGTTTACCGGGACTTCGTTGCTCGTAGACCGCCAGCGTGGTGTCGCCGTCGTTTTGCTGAGCAACGCAATTCATCCCCGCCGGCGCCTAGACGAGCAGGCTGCTTTCCGCGCCGACGTGCACCGTCTGGTAGCGGACGCACTCAGCTGAGCGCTCCGAGAGGGGCTGTTCGGGCTGGTGGTTCGCGTCGTCACGGGTTGAAGCAGTACAACCCCTGACTTGTCCACGTGGTAGGGTCAGATGGTGCGCAAGGCCGTAGTGACCGGCAACGCCCCCAAGCCGGCGTTCTCGTACTCGCAAGGGATTGTCGCCCACGGGTTCCTCTTCGTCTCGGGCCAGGTCCCCGTCGACCCCGCCACCAAGGCTGTCCCCGAAGCCTTCGCGGACCAGGTACGGCGAGCCATGGACAACGTGGCCGCTGTCGCCGAGGCTGCCGGGGCCCGCCTGTCCGACGCAGTGCGCGTCGGCGTGTACCTGGCCGACCTGGCCGACTTCGAGGAGATGGACAGGGTCTACCGGGAGTACTTCGAGGAGCCTCTGCCGGCTCGCACAACCTTGGGGACGGCACTCCTCGGTTTCGCCGTCGAGGTCGACGCTGTGATCGCCCTCGAGGCCGGGTAGGACACCCGGTTGAACCTGCTGAAGGGTGAACTCGCGCTCCCTGCCCTAGTGCTGAAGGAGCCAGCGCTCGCCAACAACCTCGCCGTAATGGCCGGGTACGCCCGGCAGCACGGGTTTGTGCTCGCGCCCCACGGGAAGACGACCATGGCGCCGGCCCTCTTCAAGCGCCAGCTCGAGGCCGGCGCTTGGGGCATGACCGTTGCCAACATGCCGCAGGCGGAGGTAGCTTTCGACGCCGGCGCCACCCGCGTGCTCGTTGCCAACGAACTGGTCAGTATGGCGGATGCTCAGGCGGTGGCCCGTTGCCTGGCTGTGGCCGGCCGGGAGCTCTACTGCCTGGTCGACTCCGTCGAAGGGGCCAAGCTCCTCGACGCCAACCTTGTCCGGGCCGGCTTCACGGGCCGGCTCGGGGTGCTCGTCGAACTCGGCGTCGCCGGCGGGAGGGCGGGGGCGCGAAGCGAAGAAACAGCGCTCGCGGCTGCAGGCGCTGTGCAACGGGGCCAGTGCCTCCGCCTGGCTGGCGTGGAGGGTTACGAAGGTATATTGGCGAGCGACCGTTCTCCCGAGGCGCTCGCCAAGGTGGACGCTTTCCTATTTGCTTTGCGCCGGCTTGTCGTCCGCCTCGCCGACGGCGGCGCTTTCCCCGAGGGGGCACAGCCGCTCGTTTCTGCTGGCGGAAGCGCCTATTTCGACCGTGTGGCCGAGGTTCTCGGGGCGAAAGCGCGAGAGGAGGGCCATTTCGGGGCCCACGACGTCCTCTTGGTAGTACGTTCTGGCTGCTACCTGGTGCACGACCATGGTGTCTACGCCCGAAACTCGCCGCTCTCAGGGCCGAGTGGGCATGGGCCAACCCTCGAGGCGGCTTTGGAGCTGTGGGCCGAGGTACTTTCTGTGCCCGAGCCGGGGCTCGCGATCCTGGGCCTCGGCAAGCGCGACGCCCCCTACGACCTCGGCCTCCCGGTGCCGCTCGGCGTCGTGAGGGGACCGGGGCTCCAGCCCCTCGGCCGAGCCGAACTGAGCAAGGTAAACGACCAGCACGGCTACCTGGCTTTCGATGGGAGTGCGCAGGGCTTGGGCGTCGGGGACAGGGTGGTATTCGGCATCTCGCACCCCTGCACGGCGTTCGACAAGTGGAGGACTGTCCTCCTTGTCGATCGGGACCGCGAGGTGACTGGCGAGATCCGCACGTTTTTCCACTGAAGGTTTGCCGTTGAGCGCGCCAAGCCCAGAGCCGCAACCCGTGCCCGCGCGGGCCGGTTTGCTGGACCTGTTGGTGGCGGGCGGTGAGGTGATTGACCCAGCGACGGGCCGGCGAGGACGTTACGACGTAGGCCTGGCCGGCGGCCGGATAGCCGTCGTCGAGCCAGACGTACCACGCCAATTGGCCGCCGGGGTGTTCGACGCCGCTGGTTGCCTCGTTTTGCCCGGCCTCGTCGACCTGCATACACATATCTTTCACGGGGCCACTTTCTGGGGCACGGACCCGAGACCACTCGCTTGGCGCACCGGTGTGACGACCTGGGTCGACGCCGGCTCCGCGGGGGCGTACAGCGCGGCGGCACTCGAGCAAATGAGCCCAGGTTTTGCACCTCTCCAGATGAGCGCCTTCCTCAACATAAGTGCTGTCGGCCTTATCGCCGAAACCGGCGAGTGCCGCCGAGAGGATCTTTGCGACCCTGGGCTCTGCGCGGCTGTCCTCGCGGAGCACGAAGGTTTTTTTGCCGGCGTCAAATGCCGGATGGACAGCGCGACGGTGGGGGAGATGGGCATAGAGCCCCTCCGGCGCGCCCTTCGGGCGGCAGAAGCCGCGGGGGTCCCGGTCATGGTGCACATCGGGGCGGAACCGCCCAGCATCGACGAGGTGCTCGACCTACTGCGGCCCGGCGACATCGTCACTCACTGCATGACCAGCCAGACCATGTCATTGCTCGCCCCCCGGGGTGGAATACGGCGGAGCGTCGTTGGTGCCAGGGAACGGGGAGTGCTTTTCGACGTCGGGCACGGCTCTGGGAGCTTCTCGTTCTCGGTTGCCGAGGCGATGCTTGCCGCTGGCTTCCCTCCCGACGTGATCTCCTCGGATGCCCACCAGCGCAGCATCCTCGGGCCGTGCTTCGACCTCCCGACTTGCATGTCGAAGTTCCTGGCCCTCGGCATGGGCCTTGATGACGTGGTGCGGGCCGCCACGTCGGCGCCAGCCTTGGCTTTTAGCGACGCCGAGGCGGGTTCGCTCGAGGTCGGTCGGCGGGCGGACCTCGCCGTCTTCCAAGTTGAGGAGGGCGATTTCGACTTCTTCGATTCCGAGCTCGAGGCTCGGCGGGCGGGGCCTGTGCTGGTCAACCGGGCCACCTTTGCAGCCGGCTCGTTGCTGGAGCCGGTCGAGCCCTCACGGCCTGCCCCCTGGGTGCACCTGACGGACGCGCAGAGGGCACTGCTCTCTCGGGGCCCCGAGACGCTCCGTCGGCCTTGGGCGGGCATGCTCAGGTCGCGAGACGGCTACGTCTCGTACAGGAGGTCGAGCTCCAGCCCTTCTGCCCGGAGCTAGAGGCTCGGTAGGACGCGCTGCTCTACGTCGGTCAGCGCCAGGCGGAGCGCGCCGATGGCGACGGCGTCGTCGCCGAGGGCGGAGAGCTCGAGCGGCGTGCCCACGAGAGTGAGACGGTGGACCTGCAACCTGAGGGCGTCCAGCACCGCTTTCCCGGCGCGTGACACACCTCCTCCGATTATCAGGAGGTCCGGGTCGAGCACCAAGAGCAGGGGTGCCAAGCCTCGGGCAAGGTGGGCTATGACGGTGTCGACTACCTGTCTCGCGGCCCGGTCGCCGGCGGCGGCCGCCGAAAAGACCCGGGCCGCGTCCAGTTCCTCGCCGGGGCGGGCCAGCTCCGACTTGCTGTCCCCGCGGTGGCGGGATGCTTGCTTCCCCATCGCCACGATGGCGCCGGCGCCGACCGCCCGCTCGAAGGGACCAAGGCCCCGCTCGTCGACGAGCACCTCTTTGCCCGAAGGGTCGAGCACGGAGAGGTAGCCGAGCTCACCTGCTGCGCCTGAGGCACCCCGGTGCAACTGCCCGTCGATGTAGATCCCAGCGCCCACCCGTTCACCCCACAACACGAACACGACGGTCCGGGCCGACTTGGCGGCGCCCCGCCAGCACTCCCCGAGCACGGCGAGGTTGACGTCGTTTTCCACCTGGACAGGGCAGCGGAAGGAACGGCGCAGCTCCTTGGCCAGGTTGAGCGATGCCCAACCGGGGAGGCTGGGAGCTTGGACGACCATGCTCTCGGTGGGATGGATGATGCCAGGGCTGCCGACGGCTACTGACATGACGGCGTTGCGCCCGACGCCGCTTTGAGCGAGGGCGTCATGCACGGTGGCCCGCACTGCCCCCAGCAACTGGTGCCTGTCATGCGCGCCGGCCGTGCCCCGCTTCAGCGTGGCGACCGGCGTGCCGTTGAGGTCGGCCACGACCACGCCCGTGCGGTGGGCGCCGATGTCGATACCGACGACGTAGCCCGCCTCGGCCCGGAAGCGTACGAGGCGTGCGGGGCGCCCGAGCCCCGAGCGGCCTTTCGGGTGCTCGTCGAGGAAGTCGACCCACCCCGCGTCGTGGAGTTCGTCGAGGGCGCTCGCGATTGTGGGCCGGGAAAGGCCGGTCGTCTCGGCGATCTCCCCCAGGCGGAGCGCCTCAGAGCGCCTTACGGCCGATAGCACATGCGCCTGGTTGATCTGGCGGAGTGCGGCAGGGCTACCTGGGCTGGCTCCGCTCATCGAACCCCCTTGACAACATTCGCACGGCCTAAGTATATTGAAGACTTATTTCATATTGAGGCGGGAGCAGTTCTCGCCACAAGGGAAAAGTAGCCGGTTTGTTTACCGTGAAGCGCGCGTTCTTGGAACGCTCGCGGTAACCCTGGGCGCCGAGGGGGACAATTGCCTGAGCGTGGCAAGGTAAGGGTCGGTGTGATCGGAGGGGGTGTCATGGGAAAGACCCACGTCCTCTCCTTGCTGGCGACTGCCGGTGCCGAACTGGCCGGCGTCGCCGCGCCCGACATCGGCCCGGAGGTGGCCGAGTTGTGCCGCGTGGCCGGGGCCCAGGTGAGCGACGACGTGGCCGGGTTGCTCAAAAGCGGCCTGGACGCCGTGGTAATCGCGACCCCAACGGACACCCATGTCAGCCTGGTCGAGGAAGCCGCCGCAGCCGGGCTGCACGTCTTCTGCGAGAAACCCCTGGCCTTGGACGTAAAACAGGCGCGGGCGGCTGTCGACGCCTGCGAGCGGGCGGGGGTGAAGTTGGCGGTGGGCCATGTCGTGCGCTACTTCCCCGCCTACGCCAAAATCCGCGAGCTGGTAAAACGCGGTGAGATCGGCTCGCCCGCCATGGCGAAGTGCCGGCGGATGTCCGGGCCGCCTGGAGAAGCGAGGGGCTGGTACGCGGAAGGGCTGCGTTCTGGGGGTGTTATCACCGACATGGGCGTTCATGATTTCGACTGGCTGCTCTGGTGCCTCGGGCCTGTGGAGCGCGTGTCGGCGCTCGTTGCCGAGCGTGGTGCTGGGCAAGTGGCAATGGTGGTGCTCGCCCACGAGGGAGGCGCTATTTCATCGGTAGAGCTTTCATGGATGGACCCGACGGGGTTTTGGACCGCGGTCGAGGTCTCGGGCCCTGGTGGACTGCTCAGTCACGACAGCCGCAGTTCGGCGACCTTTCGTTTCGACCAAGACCCAAGATCTGAAACTGGCCCACCGGCGGTGGAGGTCCCGGTCGGGGAGCCGCTCAACGACCCCTACCACGACGAGCTGGCCGACGCCCTGGCATGGTTCGGCGGTGGCCCTGCCCCGAGGGTCAGCCCGGCTGACGCCGTTGCCGCCGTAGCGCTCGCCGAAGCCGCGAGGCGGAGCGCCAGCACGCGCGAAACGGTCCCGCTGAGGAGCGCAACGCCCTGATGGCCAAGTTGCCGGTAGCTATGGTCGGCGCGGGGCATGTGCACGCGCCGGGCTATTTGCGGTGGCTTTCGGCCAGCCCCGACGTCGAATTGGTCGGCGTGTACGATGTCGACCCGGCGCGGGCTTCCGAGCTCGCTGACTCTACGGGGGCGCCCGTCCTCGCGTCGGTGGAGGCCTGCCTTTCCCTCGCCAGGGCGGCCGTCGTGTGCCCGGAGCCGACGCGCCAGTTCGGGCTGGTACAAGCGGTGGCCGGCGCTGGGCTCGCGCTCCTCGTGGAGAAGCCGCTCGGCGTTACCCCGTCCGAGTCCGACGCCTTGCTCGGGCTCTCGGCCAAGATGCCGCTCAGCGTGGCCCTACCCGTCCGCTACCACCCGGGCGCTACTCGCTTACGGCGAGCCGCCCAGGACGGCAGCCTCGGGGAAGCAGTGGCGGTGTGGGCCACGAACCGCAACCGTTTTCCGGGGGGCTGGTTCGCAGACCTGTCTCTGGCAGGGGGCGGTTGCCTGCTCGACCACGTGGTCCACGCGGCCGACCTAGTCGGCTGGATCTGGGGGGGATCGTGGGCGTCGGTACGTGCCGAAGCCGGTGTCCTGCACCACGCCGGCCTCCCGGCCGAGGACACCGCTATGGTGCTTGCGGAGCGCAGCAACGGGATGATCGTGACCATCGACCCGTCCATGTCCCGTCCCGACGGGATGCCCGGCGCCCTGGACCTCACTATGCGCGTCTGGGGGGAAAGGGGCGTGGCGTCCGTCGACATTTTCGCGGAGCGCGTTGGCGTCTACGACCGGACCGGGCGCCTGCGCCAGGAACTGGTTGGTGCCGACATGGACGGGGCGATGCTCGGGGACTGGGTTAGGTCCGTCACCGCGGATCTTTCCCCGCCCGTGCCGGCGAGTGAGGGTTTTGCTGCCACTTCACTGGCGTTTGCCGCGCAGCAGGCGGTCGCGACCCACTCGGCCGTCCGCCCGGTATGAGAGCAGAAAGGAAAGACAAAAAGGAGATGAACAGACATGAAGGGAGACAGTTACGCAGCCACTAGGACGTTTTCTCCACGGATGCTGAGGTTGACGGCCGGGTTGCTGGCCTGCCCGCTTGCCGTTGTCGGATGAGCGCAGCG
>JAJZYO010000099.1 GCA_021798075.1 Actinomycetes bacterium | reverse complement strand
AACGGGATCGTGAAGTCTTTTTTCAGGCGGCGGCGCCCTGAGCCCGTGGCCCCCCGGCCACTTCCTCTCCGCACCCCGAGGAGCAGCAGCTTCCCGAGCGGGCACGCCAGCGCCGCCTTCTTCTCAGCCGCACTGCTTCGAGGCTCGGGCCGTAAATGGCCCCTCTATGTCCTGGCCGTCGTCGTCAGCACGAGCCGCGTGCACGTGAAGATCCACCACGCTTCTGATGTCGTCGGCGGGGCGGTGTTCGGGGCCGCCCTTGGCGAGGTCGTGAGGCGCCGGCTCCGCCTCTTCTAGCGCCAGCTCTTCTAGCGCCGGCCTCCGAGCGCCAGCTCTTCTAGCGCCAGCTCTTCTAGCGCCGGTCTCCGAACGACGACCAGGCCCCGCCTTCGTCCGCCGGCAGCGGAACGTTCTCCGCGCCGCTCGCACTCCGCCGCCCATGGGTTCAATTGTTCGCAGCTGGAACAAGCGTGCGCAGGCATAGGTTGTAACGAACATGGCACCTGCTTTCGAACTCACGTGGGACTATCTCTGCCCCTTCGCCCGCAACGCGCACGAGCACGTAGTGGCGGCGCTGCAGGGCGGCGCCGGCTGGGACGTCCGCTTCCGGTATTTCTCTCTTGCCCAGGCCCACCTCGGCGAGGCAGATAAGCCAGTGTGGGACGACCCCGCCAGCCACTCGGGGGTCTTGGCGGGCTTAGCCGGCGTTGTCGTGCGCGAGCAGCACCCCGAGCAGTTCCTGGCCGCGCACGTCGCCCTCTTTTCCGCCCGCCACGACAAGGGCCTCGACCTCCGCGACCCGGGGGTGGTCGCAGGGGCCCTCGACGGCGCCGGCCTGGACGGTCGACAAGTGGTCGACGAAGCGCTCTCTGGATGGCCTGCCGAGAGGGCGGGTGCTGAGCACGAGGAGGCGGTAGAGCGCTGGGAAGTTTTCGGCGTGCCCACCTTCATCATGGGCGACAAGGCGCTGTTCGTGAGGCTGATGGGGCGCCCGGGCGGGGATGCCGGCGCCGCTCGGTCGACGATCGAGCAGGTGCTCGGGATCGCTGACGGCCTTCCCCAGCTCAACGAGTACAAGTTCACCACGGTCCCTCGCTGAGGCGCGAGGTCGGAGACCTAGCCAGGAGTCAATGTCACACCCCCTGGGCATTATTTGAGACATGGCACAGCACCGTTCAGTGACCGAGTACGTGGACGCCGGCGAGGCCGTGGAGCAGCCGGCGCTCCTCGCGTTGCCGAGGCCACCCGCACCTGGTGCCAGCGAGGCCGGAGACCGCAAGGGCAGCAGTGAGCGGTCGGTGAGGAGCGAGCACGCGAAGCAGCTCGGCCTCGCGGGTATCGCCCAAGCTCGCGCTGCCTTGGCGGCCGCCGCCAAGCGGGCCGAGGCCGAGAAGGCTATAGCACGTACGGCAAGTAAGGCGGCCTGACGCACGGGCGATTAGCGTTCGTCTGGTGACGTCGCTCGCGGAAGCACTCGGGTACCCGCCTGGGGCCAAGGTGCTCATAATTACCGCGGACGACCTCGGTGTGTCCCACGCGACCAACGCCGCTGTATATGAGGCACTACGGGCCGGCATTGCCACTTCCGCCGGCCTCGTCGTGCCAGGCCCCTGGGCAAGGGAGGCGGCGGCGAGCTATCGAGGTGAGGACGTGGGTGCTCACCTTACGCTAAACGCTGAGTACGACCTCTACCGGTGGGGGCCCGTAACGCACGCTCCGTCGCTCCTTGACGGCGACGGGGGCTTCCCGAGGACGCTCGTCGACCTCTGGGAGCACGCGGACATCGACGAGGTCCGCAAGGAGTGCCGTGCCCAGGTGGAGCGTGCTATCTACTGGGGCTTCGACGTGAGCCACCTCTCGGTCCACATTGCAGCGATGGAGCTGCGGCCCGAGTTCTTTGACGTGGCCCTGGAGCTCGCGAGCGAGTTCTGCTTGCCGCTCCGCCTGGCCGGCGCCGAGCACCAAAGGCGAGCCGGGTTCCCTTTCCGCCAGCTGGCAGCTGAGGAGGGCGTGCTCTCACCCGACAGGCTCCTCAGGGCCACGCGAGGCCACAGTGCCAGGGTCGCCGTGGACCAAGTGCTAACCGACTTGCCACCTGGGGTAACGGAGCTCGTCCTGCGGCCGGCGCGCGACAGCGAGGAGCTGCGCGCGGTGATGCCCGACTGGGCAGCTCGTGTTGAGGACCACGACATCGCGACGGCCAAGCGCGACTTCCAGGCCCTCGCGGAGAGAGCGGGCCTCGAGCTGACCTCGTACCGCGCACTTCGCGACCTGCAGCAAGGCCGGTGGGTCGCCGACCAGCGCTAGGTCCGCGTCTGGACCGGGCGCCTGGGCGCCTGGCCACCCTGGCCTCCGCCTCGCCGGGCAGGCGGTAAACGAGTGGGCAGGCAATAGACGAGTGGGTTCTCGCGGCTCTGGCTCCCGTCGCCGATGGACGGCTCGGAAAAAGTCACAACAGTCAAGCGCGAAGGGCCACTGTTGTGACAAAAAGAGCCGTTATGACCGATCAAAAGTCACAAGAGTGGCCTTTGTTGGGCGACTGTTGTGACATTTTCCAGCCGACCGATGCTCGGGACTAGCGTCGGGCACCCATGCGGGGCCACCCATGCGGGGCCACCCATGCGGGGCCACCCATGCGGGGCCACCTCGCGCACGACCACTGCACGCGGCCCTCACGCGCTATCTAGTCTTGAGCGGTGATGGTAGAGCTGTGAGCGTCGGGGCATTGCAAGGCGCCGGCTCGGCCCGCCAGGCCCTCGCCGACCTCCGCAGGGCGAGGCGCCGGCGACGAATGTCCGAAGTGGACGTCATGGAGGCCCTGTACCACGCCTATGTGGCGGCCATAGTCGGTGGGCTGGCGCTCTGGTGGATCGCTCTTCGCGTGGGTGGCCATGAAGTCGCGAGAGCGTCGGTTCACAGCGCTTTGGTCCACGGGCCTGAGATGGTAGGCCTCGCGATTGCCGCCGCTCTGGCTATCGGCCTGCGCTCGGGCGGGCGCGGTGGCCCGCTCGTGGTCGAGGCGCCCGACGTCCGGCTCGTGCTCCTGTCGCCGCTCGACCGTGGCGTCGCACTACGCGGTCCTGCGCTCCGGCTCCTTCGTTTTGGCGCCGCATGGGGCGCGGGTGCCGGAGCCGTCGTCGGCGTACTGGCGTCGAGGCGCTTGGGAGGGCACTGGCCAGTGTGGGGTGTTTCGGGCGCTCTGGTCGGGGCGCTGGTGGTCGACGCCGCACTTGGTGCCGCGATGGTTGTCTCGGGGCTCCGCCTGCGCCGGCAGATGGCTGGGGCGCTGGCGCTGGTCGCGCTCGCGTGGTCGGGCGTTGACTTGGCCCTCGCGAGGGCGACTTCGCCGATGAGCCTGCTGGGCCAGGCGGCATTTTGGCCGCTCCGCTGGAGTCCGAGCGGGCTCGGCGGTGTGGCGTTCGCGGTGCTGGCGGTGGTGCTCGGGGTCGTGCTCGCCGGCGGGACCTCGGTCGAGGCCTCTGAGAGGCGGGCGAGCCTTGCCGGCCAGCTCCGGTTCGCCGTGACGTTGCGCGACTTGCGCAGCGTGATCCTGCTCCGGCGCCAGCTGGCACAAGAGAGCCCACGCGAGAGGCCCTGGTTGGGTGCCCACCGCTCGCCCCGCCATCGTTCCGGCCGCCGCTTCGTTCTTTGGCGGCGGGGCTGGCAAGGTCTGTTGCGCTTCCCTCTTACGAGGCTCGTGCGCCTGGTACTGCTCGGAGCGGCAGCGGGAGCAGCTGGGGTGGGAACGTGGCGGGGCACGACGCCGCTTGTCCTCGCGGCTGGCCTGGCGCTTTATGTCGCCGGCCTGGACGTCATCGAGCCGGTGGCGGAGTCTGTGGACCGCCCGACGTTGCTGGACGCCTATCCGCTGGAGCGTGGTTCGGTGCTCGTGGGCCTCCTGGCTGCACCAGCCGCAGCCATGCTGGCGGTCGGCATCGTGGGAGCGGCGACGGCGGTCGCCATCGCCGGCGGGGGAACGAAGGCACTGGCGGTGGCAGCCGTGTTGGTCATCCCGGCGTCGATGGCAGGCCTTGCTGGCGCAACGGTCAGCACAGTTCAGGGACCGCCGGCCCTCTTCAGCGACAGTGACCTGCTCTTGCCGCCCGAGGCCGTGGGCGCCAAGGTGGCCATCAGGACGCTCTGGCCGCCTCTCGTCGCCACGGCTGGAATGCTTCCGCTCCTGGCGGCGAGGAGCACGCCGGCGCTTCCTGCGTCAAGCGCGGTTTCTGCCACCATCCCGGTGCTTTTGCTCGTAGGCGGCGTGGCCATATGGGCCCGTCACCGAGAGGCGATCCACAGGGCTTTCAAGGAGGCCATGGGCGGAGCGGGTACCAAGGCGTAGGGTCTGTACCCGAATGACACCCGCACCCGCCGAGCCCGCACTTAGGGCCGCTGACCTCACGAAGTCCTACGGTTCCTTGGTGGCCTTGGAGCCGCTCGACCTCACAGTCCCTGCTGGCCAGCGCCTTGTGCTATTGGGACATAACGGCTCAGGGAAGACGACTTTCATCAAGATGGCTGCCGGTCTTTTGGAGCCGACGAGCGGCACGGTCTGGGTGGAGGGAGAGCGGGCCGGTTCGCTCGACGCACGCTCGCTTCTTTCGTACGTTCCTGATGAGCCTGTCCTCTACGACGACCTCTCGGTGCTCGAGCACATCGAGTTCACTTGCCGGCTCCACGATTGCGAGGACTGGGAGGACCGGGCCGCAAGGTTGCTAGAGGAGCTTGGGTTGTCCTCCCGGGCCGAGGACTTGCCTTCACGGTTTTCCCGAGGGATGCGCCAGAAGACCTCGATCGTGCTCGCTCTCGTCCGGCCTTTCGCGGTATTGATCGTGGACGAGCCCTTCGTGGGCCTCGACCCTCCGGGCCGCGAGGCCTTCGTCAACTTGATGGAGGAAGCCGCCGAGGGCGGAGCGACCGTCGTAGTTGCCACCCACCAGCTCGACTACGCAGCGACCGCGGACCGCTGCGTGGCCTTGCGCGACGGCGCCGTGGTCTATGACGGAGCGCCGGGCAAGGTCGAGCTGCCGTCGCTGATCGGCTGACGTCTCGCCACCGCCCCTCTCGCCACGACTCTTCGAGAGCTGAGGCGGCCAAAGTTCTCGGCCCTTGCCGCCCGCGAAACAAAAAGGGTGTGGCTACTGGGCGGGGCGGCGGCCCCTGTAGCGGCCGGCCGATGTCGGCAAGGAGGTACTGGCCTGCCCGCCCGGAGACCGCCCGCATCTGGCGGACGACCGAGTCGAGGTTGCGGCGGTTGCCGACCCATTCGCCACAGAGGCGGGCTTCCTCGGCCGAGAGCCGCGGGGCGGCCGGCCGCCGCCAACGGCGCCAGCAAACAACATGTCCGAAACTCGCCAGCCCGAGGCCTTGGCTTGGGCCATAGTGGGCTCCCATGAACGAGGACGACGTCCGCTACCTCGCCCTACAATCTCGCGACGCCCGCTTCGACGGCTGGTTTTTCGTGGCCGTGACGTCAACTGGGGTTTATTGCCGGCCAAGTTGCGCTTCGGTGACCCCTGGGCGCGGCAATGTCCGCTTCTACCCGACCGCGGCGGCTGCCCAGAGGGCCGGGTTCAGGGCGTGCAAGCGCTGCCGGCCCGACGCTTCGCCGGGCTCGCCCGAGTGGGACCGCCGCGACGATGTCGTCGCGAGGGCCATGCGGGGGATCGCGGACGGTGTCGTCGACCGTGACGGTGTCGTCGGCCTCGCCGCGCGCCTTGGCTACTCGTCGCGCCAGCTCGGGCGCCTGCTCCTGGCAGAAGTCGGGGCGGGGCCCCTCCAGCTGGCCAGGGCCCAGCGCGCCCAGACGGCACGGGTCCTGCTCGAGACGACCACGATGGCGGCGGCCGAAGTGGCCTTCGCGGCCGGTTTCGGGAGCGTCCGGCAGTTCAACGAGACGGTCCGGGCGGTGTTCGGGGAACCGCCGACGGCCCTCCGCGAGCGGGCGTTGCGCCGCGGCCGGGGGCGGGGGGCGCTGCCCTCCCATGAGCGCCTGGCTGATGGGCGCCTGGCTGATGGGCGCCTGGCTGATGGGCGCCTGGCTGATGGGCGCCTGGCTGATGGGCGCCTGGCTGATGAGCACCGCTCCGGTGACCTGAGCGCCCCGCCCCCGCTTCGGGGAGGTGGGGGAGCACTTGCCGGTCGGGCGGGGATGTCGGTGACGGTCAGGTTGGCCTACAGGGCGCCGCTCGAGGCGCCGGCGCTGTTCGGGTTCCTGGCCGAACGGGCGGTACCCGGCGTCGAAGAAGGCGACACCACTTATTACCGAAGGGCTCTCAGCCTGCCCTACGGCCACGGGGTTGTAACGCTCAGCGCGCCCGCTGCCGGCGAGCGATGGGTGAGGGCGAACTTCATGCTCGATGACTTGCGAGACCTTACTGCCGCGGTGAAGAGGGTGCGCAAAACCTTGGACCTCGACTGCGACCCCGAAGCCGTTGCCCAAGTCCTGGTCAGGGATCCGCTCCTTGGGTTTGCGGCGCGCTCGCGGCCGGGCTTCCGCGTGCCCGGAGCGGCCGACCCCGAAGAGCTTGCCCTCCGGGCGGTCCTTGGCCAGCAGGTGAGCGTGCCCGGCGCGCGTTGCCTGGCCGGCCGCTTGGCAGCCAGTTACGGGGAACCCCTGGCTCAGCCGGTCGGGTCTGTGGTGCGCGCTTTCCCTGCGCCGGCGGCGCTCGCCGAGCTTGGCCCGGCCCACTTGCCGATGCCAGCTGCGCGTGCGCGCGCCCTGGCCGGCCTGGCGAGCGCGCTCGCCTCGGGCGAGGTCGACCTCGGGCCGGCGGCGGACCGCGACGAAGCAGCCGCGCGGCTAGCGAAACTGCCCGGTATTGGGCCTTGGACGGTCTCTTACGTGCTCATGCGGGCGATGGGCGACCCGGACGCGTTTTTGTCAGGCGACCTCGGGTTGCGGCGCGCGCTTGAGAGGGCCGGGCTCCCTGCCTCCCCGCGCGAAGTCGAGGCCATTTCCATGCGCTGGCGGCCTTACCGGGCCTACGCGCTCATTTACTTGTGGTCCGGCTTGGCCGGCGAAAGTGACGAAAAGGAGAGCGTGGCATGAAAACACAGCTGCGGACCAACGACGAGT
>JAJZYO010000098.1 GCA_021798075.1 Actinomycetes bacterium | reverse complement strand
AGGAGGTTACGGAAGGGCCGACCAAGACTCACGCCAAGCGCTTGGTCGCTATAGACAGCGCCCTCGGGGCGGTGCTCACCAAACGCCAGCACGACCAACACGACTACGCCGAGTTGGTCGGCGCGTCGCCGGCCGACGACCCCTACATCCTCTCTCGGTCGGCCGACGGCGCCACGCCGTGCCTCCCCAATGGGCTTACGGCTGCGTACAGGCGCACCGCTTCCAAGCTCGGCGTCGCCAGTCACTTCCATGAGCTTCGTCACTTTTCCGCCACGACGGCCATAGCAGCCGGCATCGACGTTCGTACTGTCGCGGGTCGCCTCGGGCACGCGGATCCGTCCGTGACCTTACGGGTGTACGCGCACGCCCTAGAGCAACGCGACCGCGAGTTGGCGGGGTTCCTAGGATCGGTTGTCCTCGGCGCCCTGGACCCTGTCTCGCCGGCCGACCAACCGAACGTGCCGGCGCGGGCCGAACTAGAAGGCCCGCGATAAACGGGCAAAGGTGGAGCCGGAAACTCAACCAACAGGTTGGGCGGCACTGTCCTCGCTCCCGTGGACCGCAGCATGAAGTCTGATGAGGCTGACCCGCCACCGGCACCCGAGCTGGAAGGCGCCGGGTAGTTCGCCACGCCGAGCCAGGTCATAGGCCAGGTCCTTGGAGATACCGAGGAGCCTCGCCGCCTCGGGCACCGAGACCACGTAGGGGTCACTTCTGGCCACGGCTTGCCTACCGCGCTCTTGGTTGGGCTCGTCCAACGCAAGAAAGCCACGCCCCTTTCTGCCCACGAGTCGTGCGGTAGCTTCAAGCGGCTTGTCTTTAGGCCGTTCGCTCCACCGTTCCACCGTGTCACCTCATTTCGTATAGGCCCACCCTTTGGGCCTCTCTTGTTTGGGGCCGAATTGGCAATAGGCCGTCTCAGCCGGCGACGGCGCTCTGCAGGGAGGACTAGGGCGCGCCAGCGTCGCGCTTGGCGTCGCGGCCGCTGTAAGCCTGGGACTCGAGGTACGCCTTCGGGCCGACGGCCTTCACTTGCGCGGCGAAGTCAGCGAGGAAGTCGGCCACTTCGTCCAGGCGGTCCCCATATTGGCGCTCTACCTCGCGAAGGCGCCTCTTGCGCCATGTGCGGAAGTGGTCGTGCCAGGCGCCGGTCGCCTTGCTGGCACCGAGGACGGTCATCAAAGCTTGGTCTGCTTCGTCTGGGTCCTTTACACCGATCTCGGCCAAGCGCTCGTCGAGGGGGGCGAGCTGGCGCTCGTGGCCGAGCACGGCCGCGTAAAGCTCGACCATGGGCCGGCCAGTGTCGGCGAGCCGAAGGCGTTCGCGCCCCGGAGGGGGGACGAAGAAGTAAGCGATGGGGACGTCGAAGACGACTGACAAGAGGTACAGCTCGTGGGCGTCGAAGCGCCTCCGGCGCTCGCCGTCGAAGCCGTGCTCCATAGCCGAGATCGAAGCCTGAGGGAGCGTGTGGCCCGTCAGTCGGGACAGCCGGTCAGCGACCTCCTGCTGGGTCCAGCCTTGGCGCTCCCGGATGGCCTTCAGGTTGTACGACACCACGGCGTTGACGTCGAGGCCGCGGCAAGCCTCCTCCTCGGCCTCCGTCCCCTTCTTGCGAGGCCTCACCAGGTGCCTCTCATTGCTCCCTGCATTGGCTCACAACACTACCACATATGAGGCTAGGATGCGGGGACGTTGTGGACCATAGCGGCACGACATCACGACGACTCGGAGCGCACGTCGCTTCGCCACAGTGCCACGACAGCCACGACCGCTCCCCGGTCGTGAGCAGTTGCAAGCCATCACGTACCAGCGTGCCGAGCACCAAAGAGCGGCGCTCTCTTCGCTCACGTCTCCGCACAACGAACCGGCCGTCACCTCGGCCAGGCCCCCCGACCCCATTACCCGGCGGCTTCCCAAGACAACCACGCGTTCTTGGAGGACCGCCACAACCCGTACCGCAGCAGTAACCCCCCTGGCTCTCCAGGAGTCTTATCGCCCTCGCCGCCAAGGCCCAAAAAGCAGAACACGATTGCAACCGACCGGTTGCCCCTGTAAACGGCCCATCACTTCTGGCCACGAACAACGGAGGCAAAAGCTATGGCTTGGATGCGAGTAATGGGTGCCGAGGACGCGTTTGGTGCACGCGAAACGGCCGGGGATGGAGCTCGTGGTGTCCGCCCAGAAGTCCGTCGCGCTGCTCGGCTTGGTGGGCCGGGCTGAGGACATGCACGCCATCTTGGACGCCGAAAGGAGGCGACGATGGCTTACCTCGACGCCTGGATGAGGGACCTCGGAGGACGACGGGGACGTGCACAAGAGCGCGTCGCGACCGACGGCTTGGTCTTCGCGCGTACCCGTCATGCCACTTGGCGGGGCGGCGACCCCGAGCCCCATGACCACATCTTGGTAGCCAACCTATGCCATATGGCCGACGAAAAAGGTGGGTGGAAGGCGCTCGACACAGCGGCCCTTCGCGACATCCTGCACGCCGCCACGGCCGTCCCATCGACAGGCGAAGTTGTGCCGAACCCAAAGCACCTGTCCCGTTATGCACGCCGCATGGCGCTCCAGCGTCACTCCGTGGTCCGACCAGGGGCAACGGCCGTCTGGACCTCGGCAGCTTCCCAAGGCCAAGCTCGCCAAGGCGCACGCAAAAGTTGCTGCCGCTCGCTCGGACGGCATGCACAGGCTCACCACGCCGTGGCTAGGTCGGCTGCGACGGGCTACGTGGCGCCATTTGAGCATGTGGTGGGAAATCGCGAAACCGCGGCAATGTTCGGCCGTCTTATTTGGTGTGAGCCCCGGAAGTGCCGGGCACCGTATCGGCGCCGGCGTTGTCGGCGTCAGAGGGCGAGGAGCGTCCCATGTCACGTCGTCAGTTCGGCTATCTCGTCGGGTTCCTGCTCGTCTGGCTGGCCTGGGCCGCCTCTTGGGTGGTCGTGGCCGCGTTGGCCGCCGGCGTGGTGGGCTACCTAGTCGTGCGCGCCTTGGAAAGCGACATCGACTTCGGCGAACTCACCGAACGCTTCCGAAGCGACCGGCGCCCATAGCAAGCGCGCTAACCCTCACCCAGCAGCTGATCGCTGTCCCAACCACCAAGGAGGTTTTCCCGTCATGAGTGACCCATCGCCGCGCACCACCAGCCAGGCTCCCAGTACGGACCTGAAGCCAGAGACATCAGGCGCCGGAGGGCTTCCCCAACCCTCGGCTGCCATAGAGCATCATCGCACGGGTGCCCGGTTGCAAACCGAGCGTGGCATCACCCGGATCTCCGACATCGTGGTGTCCAAGATTGCCGCGTTCGCGACCAAGGAGATCCCCGGCGTGCAGGCCATGGGCAACACCATGGCCAGGGCTTTCGGCAGAGCGCGTTCGCTGATCCCAGGCGCGTCCAGCGACGCCTCCAGCCAGGGCGTGGCCGTGGAAGTCGGTGAACGTCAGGCGGCGATTGACATCGACATCGTCGTCTACTACGGCCAGAGCGTCGTCGAGGTGACCGAAGCCGTCCGGGCCAACGTGATCAACCGGATCGAGGGCATGACTGGGTTGGAGGTCGTCGAGGTCAACATCAGCGTCAACGACTTGTACATCGAGCCCCCCGAGTCCGGCGAGCAGTCCGAGGGCAGCCGGGTCCAGTGACGTCGCCTGCCGCCCACCGTACCGTTGTGGCCCAGGCGGTGGCCGAAGCCGTCAAAGCGGTCCCCGGGGTGGCCCGGCTGTCGCCGGGGACCCAGGTCGAGGTGGCCACACAGTACGCGGGTGGAAAGGTCATCGGTGTTGGCCTCAGCGCGGAGGTCGTCTTCGTCCACGTCGTGGTCGATCTTCTTCCCGTGGCTCCTGTGGCCGAGGCCGTCCGCTCGGCGGCAGCAACCGCACTCGCCAGTCTCGGGGATCGCCGGCGCGTCGAGGTCGTGGTCGAGGATCTAGACCTTGTGGACGGCCGCCTACCCATGAGCTACCGGGACCTGCGGTGAGGGCCTTCAACCGGCTCCTCGGCTTGGTGGTAGGCCTTGCCCTCGTCGGCGGCGGCGGCTTTTGTGTCGTGGAGGTGATCCTGGCCGCCATCGGGCACAGGTTCGTCGTCATCCCCGGGCGCTCGTGGTTGGCATCGTTGCGAACTACTTCCTGGTCCACCACCACTGTCCTCGTCGTCGTGGCAGCCATCGCGGCGGTCGGGCTGGTGTTGTTCGGCGCGGAGACGCGTCGCTGGCACCGCTGGAGATTGGAGCTGCCCACCAGCGCCCGAGGTGCCCGCTGGTGGGTGTCGAGCCGCTCGCTGGAGGCCCATGTGCGCCGCCGGGTGCTTGCTGAGACGCTTGCCTCCCGTGCCCGGCTCCACCTGGTCCCCCGCCGGAGGCGTTGGAAGGCCAAGCTCAAGGCCGTGGCGCCGACCTCGGTCAGGGCGGAGATCGAAGCAAGCGTTCGCAAGGCGCTCGACGGGGTGGGGGCGCCGCCTCGTAGCAAAGTCAAGGTCAAAATCTCTCCCCCGAGAAAACTCGCATGAGCGACCGGGCCAACCGCATCCTGTGGGTCTTCGTCGCCGTGGTCCTCATGGCCGCCGGAGGCGTCGGGCTCAGCTTCTCCCTGGGAGCGTGGGGGACCTCGGCCGCACACGCCGACATCATCACCTCGACCGAAGTGAGGTGGTGGCGGGAGGGGAGCTGGATGTCGTTCGCCTCGGCGGCGTTCATCGGCTTGGTCGTCTTCGCGCTCGGTGGGGTCCTGGTCCGAAGCCAGCTGACCCGCAACGAAGGGCGGTCCCGGCTCGATGACTTCAATCTCGATCGGGCCAACAGTCCAGACCCCACCCGCCGAGGCCGGACCATCGTGCGCGCCGCCTCGCTGAGCCACGCCTTGGAGGGCGACCTCGAGCGGATCCCCGGGGTCGAGCGGGCACTGGTCGGGCTCTTCGGCACTCCGCTTGACGCGGAAGTCCGTGCCCGCCTGCGGGTCGACGACAACGTCGATTTCGGCCGCGTCGCCGAGCAGGTGCGCGATTGCCTCGCCCGGCTCCACCGCACCACCCAGGTCAGCCCGAGCGACGTCGACCTCACCGTGACCCTAGTCAAAGCCGACTCGGCCCGCGTCCAGTGACAACCCCACCGAACGAGGCGGGCGCGGCGTGGCAGGATGGGCGCTGTGGACCCCTATGAGGCCTTGGGGCTGGAACGTTCGGCCGACCCGGCTGAGATTCGCCGAGCCTTTCGTGCCCGCGTGTGCCAGCTCCATCCCGACCTCGGGGCTCCGGGCGACACAGCCGATGACTTGCGAGTAGTGCTGGAGGCCTACGCACGCCTGCACGGCTGTCCACCTGAGACCACGGTGAGCGCCAAGCGGCCCGCTGCTCCGGCGAACCTCTGCTTCTACCGGCGCCAGCGCCTCATCCCTGCCGTATGGACCGCCTTGGGACGGGCCCTGCGTCGCTACCACAGGCCGGCCCGGGTGCAATAGATCGTCACTCATCCCCCACGATGGCGTCTGGGACCGAGGAGAGGAGCGACGCCTGGCTGGTGCGAGCTGCCCACGACGGGGACCTCGGCGCATTCGGGGTACTGGTGCGCCGCCACCAAGACCGTGTCTATCGCGTCTGCCTGCGCATGCTCGGGGATGTCCCCGAAGCTGAGGATGCCACCCAGGACGTATTGGTGCGGGCCTGGCGATCCCTCGACCGCTATCGGGGAGACGCGGCGCTGTCCACCTGGCTGTACCGCCTTACACTCAACCGCTGCATCGACCTTATTCGCGGGCGCCGCCAGTTGGAGGACCTGTCCGATGACCTTGCCGACCCAGGTGACCAACCCGACGAGTTGGTGGAGGCCAGTCAGCTCTCTCAGGTCCTCGGCGAGGCGGTCCAGGCCCTCACCTTCGAGCAGCGAGCTGCGTTCGTGCTCCGATACTCGGAGGGCCGTAGCTATCGGGAGATCGCAGGTGTCCTCGGGGTGAGCGAGGCAGCGGTTAAAAGCCGGCTCAACCGGGCGAGGACCGAGCTGATGAAGGCCATGGGAGCCTGGGTATGAGCCTCGGCCCGCACCGCCGACTTTCGTGCGGGGCCGACCCGGACATCCTCGTCGAGCACATCGCCGAGGGCACCCCGATCCCCGAGCAGTCCCACCAGGCCAGTTGTCCAGCCTGCCAGGCTGCCATGGTCGAGCTCAAGACGGTCTGGACACCGGTGCTCAAATGGGCCGCAGAGCCTGTGCGAGCGCCGGCTTGGCTGTCTGGTGCCGTGATGACCCGGGTCCGCGCCATGGCCACCTCGCCCGCGGTCCTTGTGGAACGGACGTCGCGGGGCACTACGGAGGTGACCGAGTGGGCGTTGGCGCTCGTCGTCGCCATGGCCGCCCGGGCCACTCCAGGCCTGGTTCCCGCGGGTGAGCCAGCTCGCCAAGGCGACCGGCGACCCTACCGTCTTGGCGGTTCCCAGTCGGTGGAGGTAGCGGCCCGGAGTGTAATGATCGCCTGGGACGGCGCTGCGATCCGCGTGGCCCTGTCCATCGCGGTCGAGATGGGTTACGCCGTTGACGAGGTGGCCGGGGCTCTCCGCCACCATGTCACGCTCGACCTGCGCCGCCTGGCCGGGATCGAGGCCAGCGCGGTTGACATCGAAGTAATCGACGTGATGCCCATGGAGGCCGTATAAGCGGCCTTGGGGTACCCACTTAGCCGGGGTGGTTGAGGCATGACGTCGTGGGTTGTGATCAGAGCGCCGGTGGCGGGCGTTCACTATCCGGCTACTATCTGGCCTCGATGGGCGAGTTCCTGGCCTGGTTCGCCACCGACGCCCACTGCCTCGAGTGGCTTCGCTGGCCGGATGGCTTCGTCTGCCCGAGGTGTCCTCAGGTTGGCGGCTGGCGTACCGGCCTGCCAGTGACCAGGCTAGCGGGACTGGAGGTGCCGGCGCGCCTGAGTTCCCAAACCGGACATAAGGTGCACAGCTATGCACCCTGCTGAGCCGCGATGCGCTCGGCCACCCGCCTCAGGCGAGCGACCCAAGCCAGAAGATGGTCGCGGGCGCGTTCGGCCGTGGCATCGAGGCCCTCGACTTCTTCGACGCGCCAGTGGTTGACGACCACTGGCACTACGACCTGCTC
>JAJZYO010000097.1 GCA_021798075.1 Actinomycetes bacterium | reverse complement strand
CAGGCGGGCTGGTGCCGTAAGGCTCTCGCACAAGGAGGTACCGTGTGCCCATGTCGGTGGCACAGCCCGACTTCGCCCAACCCGGTGAGCTCGAGGTGGAACTGTGGGACGGCGAGGAGATGGTAAAGGGCCAGCCGACCCCTCGCCACGAAGCCCTTCGGGCCGCACTCCTGGCGCAACTGTTCGGCCAGCGGCGCACGTATTTGAGCGTGGAAGTGTCGTCGGCGATCGAGGAGCCCGGTATGGCGCCACGGCCGGACGGGTCTGTGCTCGACCGCAGCTTTGACCCCCCGGCCACGCTCGTGGGGGTGGCCGTTGGCGTGGCCAACGGCCACCTCGATGGCTGCCGTTCCAGAGCGGTCGTCGTACAAGGGCACCGGCGCCTCGGCGTGCCGCACTGGGCGCCCTAGGTTTCGGGGTATGGCCGTCGAGCTCGGGCAGCAGTGGGCAGCGAGCGTTGGCGCGCAGTTGCAAGAGTGGGCCGTAGGCACGAGCCCTGGAGCAGCCGAGCCGGACGCCGGTGGTGCGCTGGGCCAGTTGGGAAAGTTCCTCCACTCGGTCCCCCCCGGTTACCCGGAAGCGACGAGCCCCGAAGAAGCCGCGCGCGACTGGCTCTTGATGTCGGTCCTCGCAGGCGGGGTAGGTGGGCGCTCCGAGGTGCGCGCCTCGCGTAGTGGTGCCAGTGGGCAGTTCGAGGTGGTGGCCTCGCCTGGCGGGGCGGGCAGTGACTTCCGGCTCCGCCGCGTCGGCGCCAGTTTGCTCGAACTGTCGTCCCTCGTACCGGCGCTCGAAAGCTTTGGCCTGGCCGTCGTCGAGGCGGTGCCGTGGCGGTTCGGCGGCCTCGGTCCAGGCGGCTCCTCGCTCTACGTGGACGACATCGGCCTCCGCGTGGTGACCAGCGTCCTTGGGCCCGCCTTCTACGCTCGAGGGGCAGAAGCGCGGCTGGTGCGCGCCTTGCAGGCGGTGCTTGCCGGCGAAGCGGAGGAGACCCCCCTCAACCGCCTGGTGGTTGGTGCCGGCCTCGACTGGAGGGAGGTCAACCTGCTGGGCACCTACCTTGCCTACCGCCGTACAGCGGGCGGCCCCCGCGCCAAGGAGAGGCTGGCGGCCATGGTCGAGGGCCTGGTCGAGTACCCCCAGGTCGCCGCAACCATAGTCCGGCTGTTCCATGTGCTCCTGTGCTCGCCTGACCCGAATAGCGCCGGAAGCCCCGGTGAGGCCTTCGGGCCGGCCGAGGCGGAAGCCCGCTCCGCGCTGGGCCAGGTGCCCGACCTCGCCCACTTCGAAGCGCTCCAGGAACTGCTGTCGATGGTCCTCGCCACGACCCGGAGCAACTGGTCGCTTGGACGAGACGAGGTGGCGCTCAAGTTCGCGAGCACCAGCTTGGAGTTCCTACCGCGGCCGAAGCCTTTCGCAGAGGTGTTCGTGTGGTCGCCCGGCTTCGAGGGCATCCACCTCCGCTTCGGCCCCGTGGCGCGGGGCGGGATCCGCTGGAGCGACCGTCACGACGAACTGCGCACGGAAGTCCTCGACCTGGCGCGGGCGCAAGTGAAGAAAAACTCGCTCATAATCCCGACCGGTGCCAAAGGCGGCTTCTCGCTGCACCGGGCCAATGGGCCGGCCGAGAACGGCCTGAGCGCCGAGGACGAGGGCCGCGAGGCATACCGGCGCTTTGTGACTGCGCTGCTCGAAGTGACCGACAACGTGGTCGGTGGCGAGGTGCGCCGGCCCGAGGGGGTGGTGTGCCGCGACGGGGCCGACCCGTACCTCGTCGTGGCGCCGGACAAGGGCACGGCCAACTTCTCGGACTTGGCCAACTCGATCAGCGCCGAGCGCGGGTACTGGCTCGGCGACGCCTTCGCTTCGGGCGGGAGCAACGGGTACGACCACAAAGCGCTCGGCATAACCGCGAAGGGCACATGGCTGGCGGTGAGGCGGCACTTCCGGGCGCTCGGCATGGACGCCCAGCGCGACCCGCTTCGCGTGGTCGGCGTCGGCGACATGTCCGGTGACGTCTTCGGCAACGGAATGTTGCAGAGCCCGGCCCTCAGGTTGGTTGCGGCCTTCGACCACAGGCACGTTTTTGTGGACCCCGCGCCGGACGCTGAGGCCTCGTTTGCTCAACGCGTCCGTCTGAGCGGGCTCCCGCACTCGTCCTGGGCCGATTACGACCTCTCGGCTGCCTCCCCCGGCGCCGGTATCTACTCCCGCCAGGACAAGGTGGTGGAGCTAGCGCCGGAGGCAGCCGTGGCCCTCGGGACGAGACCGGGCCCGCTCACGCCGCCGGAGGTCGCCAAGGTGGTGCTGAAGGCCCCGGTTGACCTCGTGTACTTCGGCGGGGTGGGCACGTTTGTAAAGGCCTCTGACGAGAGCGACGTCGAGGTCGACGACGCCACCAACGACGAGATCCGCATAGCGTCGGCCGACCTGCGCGCCCGGGTAGTCGCCGAAGGTGCCAACCTCGCCATGACCCAGCGGGCGCGAGCCGGCTATGCCCGGCGCGGCGGGCGTGTCAACACCGACTTCGTCGACAACGCCGCCGGCGTCGTGATGTCGGACCGCGAGGTCAACTCGAAGATCCTCCTCGACCTGGCCGAAGCAAGAGGAGTTTTGCCGGAGGGCCAACGCGACAAGGTGCTGGCCGAAGCTGAACCCGGGGCTGTCGAGGCCGTCCTGGCGACGGTCGAGCAGAGCATCGTGGCCCTCGACCGAGCGTCGGCCACGAGCGGTACGGAGCTTTCCGCTTACGAGGCGCTCGGAGCGGACCTTGCGGCCGAGGACTTGCTCGACCCCGAGGTCGAGTTTCTCCCGGGCCCGGAGGAACTGGCCCGCCGACGCTCTGCCGGCGCCGGCCTCTCCCGCCCAGAGCTGGCCGTCGTGCTCGCCCTTGCTCGCAGCGAACTGGCGCGCAGCATCGGCGCCTCGCCCCTGCCGAGAGACCCGTGCCTGTTGCCGCTGGCGATCTCGTACTTCCCCCCGCCGGTTGGCGAAATGGTGGCCGGATTGGTCCCCTCACACCCGCTCTTCCGTGAGATAGTTGCATCCCAGCTGGCCAACGAGGTGCTTGCCCGCATGGGCGGGCTGTGGGCGCACGAAGTGTCCCGCGAAAACGGGTGCCCGCCCTGGAGGGCCGCGGCGGCCTATTGGGCGGCGCGCGAGGTGCTCGGGCTCGGGGACCTCTACCTCGAGGCCGACGAGCTCACCTGGTCCATTTCGCTGGACGCCGAGCTCCAGGTGCGCGCCGTGTTGACCCGCGCCGTGGACCGTTTGGCCCGCTGGTACCTGAGGCGAGGTCTCCCCGAGACGCTCGGCAAGCTGATCGAGAGGGACAGAATGCTGGTGGAGGGAGTCCGTGCCTGGGCGGCCCGAGCCGAGGTGGCCGCCGCCGACGAAGCCGGCGGGGCGGAGGCGAAGACCACTCGGTTTGGGCCGGGTGCACTGGGCGATGGCGCAGCCGAAGTTGGTGCCCTCGTCCAATTGGGCGTCCCCGCCGGCCTCGCCTCTCGCGCTGGTCTGGCCTTGGCAGCTGCGGTTGCAGGAGAACTAGGGGACGCAGCCAGGGCGACGGATAGCGGTTTCGAGGTGGCAGTCGAGGCTTACGAGCTGGTGGTGGAGGGCCTGGGCCTCGAGCAGGTGGCCGAGATGCTCGCCGGGTGGCACCCTGCCGACCGCTGGGAGCGCTGGCAGCTGCACGTCCTCTCCGAGGACTTGGCCGACATGAGGGCCTGGGCGGCGCGAGCAGCCCTGGCCAGTCACCCGGGCCGGCCGAGGAAAGACGCCGTCTTCGCCTGGTTGGCCGACCGCCGGGAGGCCACGACCAGCTTGCTCGGTCTCATCGGGGAGCTACGCAAGGCGCCGGCACCCAACCTGTCCTTGGCGAGCATCACTCTGCGTGCCGTGAGAGCCGCCCTGGAGGGGACCGCTACGCCCGTCGGTGGTGTACCGGGCCGGCCGAGCGATTAGAAAGATCGGGATGAGAGTCGCCGTAGCCAACGACCACGCCGGGTACCAGCTGAAGGTCCTCGTGGCGGCGCACCTGGACGAACAGGGCCACAAAGTTGACGACCTCGGTTCCTACGACACCGAACCCGTCGACTACCCGCCTTATTGCGCCGCCTGCGCCCGCCAGGTTGTAAAGGGGGTAGCAGACTTCGGCATAGTCATCGGTGGTTCGGGCCAGGGTGAGCAGATGGCCGCGAACAAGGTCCACGGCGCCAGGGCGGCGCTTTGCCACGACGAGTACACGGCGCGCTTCGCGCGGCTCCACAACAACGCCAACGTCTTGGCCCTGGGTGCTCGCATCTTGGCCCCGGAACTGGCCTTCGACATCGTGGACACTTTCCTCGCCACTGCCTTCGAGGGTGGCCGGCACCAGGCGCGCCTCGACGAACTTCTCGCCATAGAAGCCGAGGAGTGCGCCGGCGTCAGCGCGACCTGAACGGCTGGCCCTAGCCCATGGCCACCGCGGAGGGCTTCGAGCTCGTGCGCGTCCGCTTGCCGCTCGCGGAGGCATGGGCGAGCGGGGCTGGCTCCTTTTCCCACCGCGACAGCCTGCTCGTGAGGGCCGTGCTGCGTGGGCCCGCCGGCGAGGCCGAGGGGTGGGGCGAATGCCCGGCGCTCCCCGCGCCGAGCTACAGCAGCGAGTACACCGAGGAGGCGGCGCGGGTCTCCGAGCGGTTCCTCGTGCCGGTGCTGCTCGGGGCGAAGCTCTCGAGCGCCCGCGAGGTGGCTGGGGCGCTTTCTCACGTGAAGGGCCACCCGATGGCGAAGACGGCCTTCGAGGCGGCGGTGATCGATGCGGAGCTCCGGGCCGAGGGCGTCTCCATGGCCTCCTACCTGGCGCGGGCCAGCGAGCTCGCCCTCCCGCCGGTCCCGGCCGTTCCCGCCGGGGTGACGGTCGGCTTGGCCGGCCACCTGGGACAGCTCCTCGACGAGGTCGAGCGCTATGTTGTCCAGGGCTACCGTTCGGTCAAGCTGAAGATCTCTCCCGCCCTCGGGCCCCCACCGCATGTTGCCTTGGGGGCGGTGCGCGAGCGCTGGCCGGAGGTCGTCCTCGCTGCCGACGCGAACGGGGCCTACGAGGGGCTCTCGCTGGAGGAGGCGGCCTCCCAGCTGTCCGGCCTCGACGGCCTCGGCCTGGCCTGCATCGAGCAACCCCTGGGTGAGGACGACCTGGTGGGCCACGCCCGGCTGGCGCGCCTCATAAGAACTCCGGTCTGCTTGGACGAGGCGCTCGGTAGCCATGGCCTCGTGGAGGCCGCTCTCCGGCTCGGAGCCTGCTCGGTGGTCAACGTCAAAGCGGGGCGCCTCGGGGGCTACCTGGGGGCCGTACGGGTGCACGACCTGTGCGCCCGCCGGGAAGTGGCGCTCCGGCTCGGTGGGATGGTCGAGACCGGCGTGGCCCGGGCAGCCAACGTCGCGCTGGGCTCATTGGCTGGCTTCAACCTGCCGGGGGACCTGTCGGCGACGGGCAGGTTCTTCGTGGAGGACCTCGCCGGCCCCCTCACGTTGCAGGCTGACGGGACGATCGCGGTGCCCACCGGTGCCGGCAGCGGGGTAGAGGTGGACCGGGGCGCGATCGACCGGGCTGCCTGCTGGCGGCGCTTCTTCCGGGCGGGATGAAGCCGGGGCCGGGCTCCGGGCCGACCGGCCCCGTACCCCCCTGGCCGCCATGGTCACGCCGCCGCGCTACGTTGCCATGCGATGACGTTGCCCTTTTGGGAGCCGGGCCCTGCCGGTGCCGGAGGTCCGGCCGCGCCGGCGCGGCGCGACCAGTCCCCCCGCCGGCTCAGCCTGGTCCAGCTCTCCAGGGAGATCGCCCGCTCTTTGGCGACCGTCGGGCGGGTAGCGGTCGAAGGGGAGGTCTACCGGCCCCGCACGAGCCAGGGCGGGTGGGTGTTTTTCGTGCTCCGGGACAGGACTTGTCAGGTTTCGGTCGTCTGCCCCGCCCGGAACGCCCGTCGCTGCCGAGCCGTGGGCGGGGAGAGGGTGCTCGTCGTGGGTTCGCTCGTCTGGGTCAACGACCGGGGCCAACTGACGCTCGAGGCCGAAGAAGTGACGCCGGTCGGGGAGGGCGCCGTGGCTGCGATGATCGCCGAGGCACGGGCCAGGTTGGCCGCCGACGGGTTGCTCGATAGGCCCAGGCGCCCGCTCCCGCGGCTGCCTCGTTCGATCGGCGTGGTCTGTGGCACCGAAGCAGCGGTGCGCCAAGACATCGAGTCGGTGGTGGCGGCCCGGTTCCCCGGCTACCCGCTCGTTTTCCAGGAGACGACCGTGAGCGGTCCGGGCGCCGCGCTCTCGATCATCGACGCTCTCGGGAGGGTCTCCTCTAGGCCCGAGGTCGACGTCGTGGTGATGGCTCGCGGCGGTGGGGACGCCACGGCCCTATTGCCGTGGAGCGACGAAGAGCTGTGCCGGGTGGTCGCCGCCGCTCCCGTGCCGGTCGTTTCCGCGATCGGCCACGAGGGCGACCGCCCGCTCTGCGACGAAGTGGCCGACTTGCGCTGCGGGACACCCTCGATCGCGGCTCACGCCGTCGTCCCCGATAGGCATGCCCTCGAAGAGGAACTAGCCGGCCTCCTCGAGTCCGCTGGCCGGAGCCTTGGGGCGCTCCGTGCGCTCGGCCGCGAGCGGCTCCGGGGTGCGGAGGTCAGCGGGGCGCTCTCAGCCGGCTTGGAGCGGGCGCGCTCCCGGCTCGGCCGCGGCGCCGAGAGGCTGGCGTGGGCGAACCCCGGCCAGAGGGTGGAGTCGTGCCGGCGCCGGCTCGCTGCTTCCGACTGGCGAGGCCCGTTCGCCGGGCAGCTCGGGGCGGACCGCCGGCGCCTCGACGCGGCTCGCCGCCACGCGTGGTCGCTTTCGCCTCAGCACGTGGTGGAGAGGGGCTTCGCCGTGGCCCGGCGCTCCGACGGCACGGTCGTGCGCGACCCAGCCGAGGTCAGGCCCGGCGAGCTGCTCGAGCTTCGCGTGGCACGTGGGGTGATCGGCGTGCAGGTGGTGGGCAGGCCGGCCGAATGGGGGAGGCAGGACGAGTGAGCTTCGACGCCGCGAAGTTTGACCCGGGGCTCGCCGGCGCCCCCGGGCCGCTCGAGGAGCTCAGCTTCGAGCAGCTCCTCG
>JAJZYO010000096.1 GCA_021798075.1 Actinomycetes bacterium | reverse complement strand
AGGCGCGCGCCCCGGCGATCATGCCCGAGACGCGCTGGAGGAGCGCCTCGGTCTCGGGGACGGCTGCCCCGTGCCCGGTCGCGTTGCTCATGAATACTTCTCCTTCACGAGAGCGAACACCGGCGCCGGCACCAGCGCGCCGATCCTGTCTGACCCCCCATAGGTCATGAAATCCCGGAGCCAGCGCGACGCGATGAAGCTGTAGGCGGAGGAGCAGGGCAAGAGGACGGTTTCCAAGCCCGAGACGGCCTTGTTCATCTGGGCCTGCTGCAGCTCCGACTCTGCGTCGGAAGAGACCCGCAAGCCCTTCACGATCACGTCCGCGCCCACCTCACGAGCGAGATCGACCACAAGCAGCGGCCCGTGGCTCCGGGTGAGCTCGACATTGGGGAGATGCGCCACCGAGGCCGCGATCATGCTGCGTCGCTCGTCCAGGCCGAACATCGCCGGCGCCTTGTGCGGGTTGGAGACGGGCGCGACTATGACCCGCTCGAACAAGTGGCTGGCGATCTCGACGATCTCCAGGTGGCCGTTGTGGAACGGGTCGAACGACCCCGGGACCAGAGCGGTCCTCACAGCCCACCCGCCTCGGCAGGGCTCGCGTCGGGAATGGTCCCGCAGATAGTCAAGGTAACGAGGGTACCGCCATAACGCCTCGCTCTCTGCACCAGCCAGCCTTCTGGCAGCGCGGGCTCGTCACCGGTCTCCATGAGCACCAACGGCCCGAGCGGGCCGAGGGCACGGAGAAGCGCCGGCCAGGACTTCCACGAGTACGGGGGGTCGGCCAGCACGAGGTCGGGGGGCGTCCTGCCTCCCGGCTCGACGCGGAGCGGCCCGCCCCCGCTGCCCGGCTCGTCCTCCAGGCCGTGCACCCATCTCAGCACCTCGGCGCAGTAGACCTGAGCACGTCCAGGCCCGTACCCCAGCTTGGCCAGGTTTTCCTTGACAGCCGATACGGCGCTTCGGGACTGGTCGACGAAGGTGGCCTCTCCCGCCCCGCGAGACAGCGCCTCGATCCCGAGCGCGCCGCTGCCTGCGAAAAGGTCCCACACGACGGCCCCCGCGAAGCCACCCCTCCTTTCGGCCATGGCGCTCTCCAGCATGGAGAAGGCAGCCTCCCGGACGCGGTCGCTCGTGGGCCGCGTGCGCAGACCGTCGGGCGCAACGATGCGCCGGCCACCCTTTTCCCCCGCTATCACCCGCACGGTGGTCGTGCTCTCGGGCCCGCCAGGGCCCAGGCCGAGGCTCCTCCCCGGGCCGAAGGCCGGGACCACGACCGGGGCCGTTCAGTTCTTGAACAGGTACTCACGGTCGTCGTCGTCCACCATCTCCCGCAGTTCCCGGGCGAGCGCCCGGTGCCGTGAGAGGGTCGGGTCGGCGTCAACTATGCCGAACGCCACCTCTCGGGCGAGCACCACGTACTTCTTGTGCCGGCGCAAGGAGGCGAGCTTCAGGTCATTGACGCCCGCTTGGCGAGCGCCGAGGATCGTGCCCTCGCCACGGAGCTCCAGGTCCACCTCGGCCAGTTCGAAACCGTCGTTGGTGCGCTCGAGGGCGTTCAACCGCTCGGCCGCCTCGGGGGTGGGCGCGTCCCCGAGCAGGTAGCACCATGAACGGTCGGAGCCGCGCCCGACACGACCGCGCAGCTGGTGGAGCTGGGCGATCCCAAAACGGCCCGGGTCCTCGATGACCATGACGGTCGCGTTGGGGACGTCCACGCCGACCTCGATCACCGTCGTCGCGACAAGGACCTGCTCCCTCCCCGAACGGAAGCTCGACATGACTTCTTCCTTGTCCCGCGCCCCGAGCTGGCCGTGGAGCAGGCCCAGCCGGAGCCCGGCCAGGGGGCCGGCCGCGAGGCGAGCGAACTCCTCGGTGGCCGAGGCGGCCTGCACTTTCTCGGACTCCTCGACGAGGGGGCACACGACGTAGGCCTGGCGCCCCTTGGCCACCTCGTTGCGCACCCGTTGCCAGGCCGCTTCCACCTCGAGCGGCCCCCGCGCCCAGCGCGTCTCGACCGGTGTCCTGCCCGGGGGCAGCTCGTCGAGCACGGTCGTGTCGAGATCCCCATAAACGGTCATGGCTGCGGTCCGGGGGATCGGCGTGGCCGTCATCACGAGCACGTCGGGCACGGGCCCGTCACCCTTGGCCCGCAGCGCGGCGCGCTGCTCCACCCCGAAGCGGTGCTGCTCGTCTATCACGACCATGCCGAGGCGCTTGAAACGCACGGACTCGGTCAACAAGGCGTGGGTGCCGACCACCATGTCGACGCTGCCTTCCGCTAGCCCCGAGAGGATGCGGGCTCGCTCGCCGGCGGTCGTTTGGTTGGTGAGGAGCTCGGCCCGCACCTGCCTTTGGCCGAAAAGCGTCGCGTCGTCAGTGACCGAGAGCCCCGAAAGAAGTTTGCCGAGGGAGAAGAAGTGCTGTTCGGCCAGGACCTCGGTCGGGGCCATGAGAGCGCCCTGGTGACCGCCCGAGACGGCTGTCAGCAGGCACCAAACGGCGACCAGGGTCTTGCCCGAACCCACGTCACCTTGCAATAGGCGGTGCATCGGCACCGCCCTCGCGAGGTCGGCCTCGATCTGCTTGATCGCTCTTTCCTGGGCGCCGGTGAGGGGAAAGGGAAGGCCGTCGCGGAAGCGCTCGACCAGGTCCGAGCCGACGTAGTGGGCGATGCCGACCGAAGAGCGCTCCACGGCGCGCTTGCGCATCACGAGCACGAGCTGCAGCCGCAGGAGCTCGTCGAAACCCAGCCGGCGCCGGGCGGCATTTTTCGTCCCTACCGACTCGGGCTGGTGGACCTGTCTCATCGACCAGTCCCGGCCGGCGAAGTTGTGCTCGGCGAGAGCCTCGCTCGGCACAGGGTCCTCGAGCTCCCCCACCCAGCGAAGGGCCTCGGCTACGCAGTCACCGATCTCCATCGAACTGATGCCGGCTTTTTCCGACTGCGGGTAGATCGGGACCACCCGGCCCTGCCATTCCCCCTCGACCACCTCGACGACGGGGTTGGCCATCTGGCGCCGGCCTCGGAAGACGCCCACCTTGCCCGAGACAGCGACCTCCATGCCCTCGCGCAGCTGCTGCGCCCGCCAGGGCTGGTTGAAAAACGAGAGCGACAGGTAGCCGTGGCCGTCCGAGAGGTCGACCAGCACCAGCGACTTGCCGCCCCGGCGCGCCGGCTGGCGGCGCACCCGGCGCACGACAGCGAGGACCGTAGCCTCCTCGCCCTCCCGGAGCTCCGATATCGGCACCTGGGTGGTGCGGTCGAGGTAACGACGCGGGTAGTGGGTGAGGAGACCGAGCAGGTCGGTGATGCCCATCTCGGCCAGCGCGTCCGCCCGGGTCTTAGCCTTCTTCTGCCCTCGTTCGGCCCTGAGGGGCCTCTCTGCCGAACGCAAGACAGAGGTCGGCACACCCCCCAGCTCGGCCAGGCTCCTCAGTTCGCCCACCTCATTCCACCGAGAGCACGTAGGTGTAAATGGGCTGGCCACCGTGGTGGACTTCAGCGGTGATCCCTGGGCGGTGCTCCGCGAGCCACTCGACGACGCGGCGCGTGCCCGCCGGCGTCGCGCCCTCACCCTCTATGAGCGTCACTATCTCGTAATCGGAAGCCTCGGTGACGAGGGTCTCCAGGAGTGCTATCGCCGCATCGGCGGCGGTGGCCGGCGCCGGCGCCACCGCCATCACCTCCTCACGGGAGAGGCCGAGCCAGTCGCCCTTGTAAACCTGCCCCATGGCGGTGAGCGCGTCACGGGAAGCCTGCGCCACCTCTCCGGGCACCACCCGGGCAGCGGCGCCGGCCATGGCCTCGGCGTTGGTGTCGACGTCGGCCTCGGGGTCGTAATCGAGAAGAGCCGCAAAACCCTCTGCCATCCCGCCGGTCGGCACGACCCGGACCTTCTTGGCGCTGTTGGCGGCCGCCTGTTCGGCCACGGGCACCACGTTGGGGTTGTTGGGGAGGACGACGACCTGCTCGGCCGCGGCTGCGCCGATCGCTTCGAGCAGTTCGGCGACCGAGGGGTTGGCCGACTGGCCACCGGCGACGAAGTGGTGGACGCCGAGCGAACGGAAAATCCGCTTCACACCCTCGCCAGCGCACACGGCTACGACTGCCGTCGTGACAGCTTCCTCGGCGGGTTCGTGCTGGTCCCCCGAAGCCCGAGCGTCACGGACCCAGCGCTCCTCCTCGACCTGTTCGGCCAGGTCCGTAACCCTGATCTGGCGCGGCCGGCCTATTTCGATGGCAGCCTCGATGCAGGCGCCGATGTCGTCGGTGTGGATGTGGCAGTTGTAGAGGCCGTCACCACCCACGATCACGACCGAGCCACCACAACCGGCCCACACCTCCCTGAAGCCAGGTATGGCCTCGTCAGGAGCCTCGAGGAAGAACATCACCTCGTAGCGCAGGTCCTCCACCCCCTCCCCGTAACGGGGGGCAGCGACCGACGCTCGCCCCCTCCCCGCTCGGCCGGACGGCACCGGCGGGGCCGGCACTGCTCGCCCGTCCAACACGTGGAGCAGGCTGTCGTACAAGAGCAACAGGCCCGCCCCTCCGGCGTCCACCACGCCGGCGGCCTCGAGCGCCGGGAGCTGCTCCGTCGTACCTGCAAGCGCCCGGGCGGCCGCCTCGCGCGCCGACTCCAGGACCTCCATCAATCGCGGCCGGCCTGCCGACCCTGGGCTCTCCTCGAGCGCCCGGGCGGCGCCCTCCGCCGCGGCGCGCGCAACCGTGAGGATGGTGCCCTCCACCGGGTTGCTCACTGCCGCGTAAGCGCTCTCGGCGGCGCGACGGAAGGCTTCTCCGAGGTGCGCCGGCTCGAGGCCCGCTCCGTGTTGACGCACGACGCTCGCGAGGCCCCGCATCACCTGGGACAAGATGACCCCTGAATTACCCCGCGCCCCCATGAGCGACCCGTGGGAGAGGGCCTCTGCGAGCCGCTCCATGTCGAGTTGCGGCTCCTCGCCGGCGCCCATGGCCGAGGCCTGGTCCAGCTCGCCGAGCACGGCCTCCACCGTCAGTGCCATGTTGGTCCCCGTGTCCCCGTCGGGCACGGGGTACACGTTGAGCCGGTTGAGCGCCGCACGGTACTCGGTCAGGGCCCGCCCGTAGGCGCGCACGGCCTCCCCGAGGTCCGCGCTCGACATGGCTTCTTTTGTCATCGAGTTATCAGTGTGCGCTCGCGATGGGACGACCAAGCCCTCCGTCCCCGGTCAGGGTACTAGCTCGGACCAGGCCGGCCCGTGTTTACCCCTCTCCCCAGCATGGACGGCGCGAGGCTGCGAGCTGCTATCCTCGGGCGTCGTGGCAAGCGTGTGCGAAGTCTGTGGCCGGCGCCCGTCGGTAGGGATGGCGATCAGCCACTCCCACCGGAGGACCAAGCGGCGTTGGTACCCCAACGTGCAGCGCGTGCGCGCCCTCGTCAACGGGTCACCGCGGCGCTTGTACGTCTGCACCTCGTGCCTCCGGGCGGGCAAGGTCGTAAAGGCCGCCCGCTAGTACCGTCGCCCGGCGAGCCGGGCACCCGTCTTAGGTCTTCTCCCGAATAGCGGCGCATGCCACCTGGCGTCCTGGCGCACACCCCGTCTCGCTTATACCATCTCGCCCACGTGGCTGCGCCCAAGGGCGTTCACCTGACCCTCACCGGCACAGGGCCTTCCCCTTCGCCCAGCTCGGCCAGCCGGGCGGCGTCCTCTCCCTCGCCGGCCGGCCCGACCTGGTGGACATAGCGCCGGCCCCTGAGGGAGCTGGCCAGTACGGCCACCAGCGTCGCGCCCGCTGCGAAATCGAAGGCGAGGCCCAACCCGTGCGCGAACGGCTGCTCGATCAGCTTCGGGAAGAACGAGCGGCCCGTCAGGTACGCGACCTGCGCGTGCTTCAGGTGCTGCAGGGCGCCCAGGGGTGCCAGCAGCTCCTTTACCGGGTTGTAACCGAGGAAGGCCGAGAAGAGGCTCCCGATCGGGGGTTCGCTCGCCACAATGTGCGCAGCCCTGACCGGCACTCCTTGCGCCCGGAGGCCGAGGTACATGTGGGAGGGCAGGTTGGCCGCCAAGCCGAGGGTCACGATCGTGAAGAACAGGCCCATCGAAAGCACGGTGGCCGAGTTTTGGAAGGTGTTGAGCATGCCGGCACCAGCGCCGCGCTGGTCCGGTGGCAAGCTGTTCATCACCGAGGCCTGGTTGGGCGAGAAGAACATGCCCATGCCGAGGGCGAAGACGAATATGAGCAGGGCGAACCAGACGTAGTTGAAGTTCATCGGGAGCAACTCCAGCAACAAAAAACTCCCTCCGCTCACGACCAGGCCGGCCGTGGCCAGGCCCCTCGCGCCGAGCTTGTCCGAAAGCACCCCCGCCAAGGGGCCCATGACGAGGAAACCAGCTGTGAAGGGGAGCAAGAAGATGCCGGCCCACAGCGGGGTCTGGCTGAAGCTGTAGCCGTGCTGGGGCAGCCAGATCCCTTGCAGCCAGATGATGAGCATGAACTGCAGCCCGCCCCTCCCGAGCGCGGCGAGCAGGGCGGCGATATTGCCGGCGGTAAAAGCCCTTATGCGGAACAGACGCAGCCGGAACATCGGTTCTGGCACCTTGGTCTCGATATACACGAACAAGGCGAGGACAGCTAGGCCCCCGAAAATAGCCAAGAGCACCCAGGGGTTGGTCCATCCCGTGGGGTGGCCGCCATAGGGCAGGAGCGAGTACACGATCCCGGTCAGCACGGCCACCAGGCCGACAGCAAAAGCTGCGTTGCCGAGCCAGTCGATTTGCGCCGGTACCCTCGCGCCGTTGTCCTTCAGCATCAGGTACGCCCAGATCGTGCCGAACAGCCCGAAAGGCACAGACACCAAAAACACGAGGTGCCATTCGACCGGCCCCAGGATCCCGCCGAGCACGAGGCCGATAAACGACCCCGAGACTGCTGCTATACCGTTTATCCCCATGGCCTTGCCCCGCTCGTCGGCGGGGAAAGCGTCGGTCAAAATAGCGCTCGAGTTGGCGAACAAAAATGCGCCGCCCACTCCTTGGAAGACCCGCATCACGATGATCCACAGCGCTCCGGCCGCCCCGCTCATCCAGGTCACCGACAGCAGTACCGAAAACAGCGTGAACACGGCAAAGCCGAGGTTGTACATCCGCACCCGGCCGTAGATGTCGCCCACGCGC
>JAJZYO010000095.1 GCA_021798075.1 Actinomycetes bacterium | reverse complement strand
TTCACGGCCGCAACGGCTTGGCGTGCCCCTCGCCCGCCGTAACGTTCGCCCCCGTCCCGGCGTTCCCGGGCCTCGTGGCCGCCCTTCGACTTCCCCGCAGGCACGATCGCACGGCCCTGGCCACCTCCCGCCAGGGTGACCTTGCACCCGACTGTCGGGAGACCCCTCGAGTCCAGGGCCTCCCAGGCCCTGACCGTGCGCACGGCGTTGTTGTTCATTGCCTAACGTCCTCACGGCGCGAGAAAAGCTCCGCCAGCGACCCGACCGGCTCGTGCAGCAGGCTCACGCCGAGCCGCCACGCCACCTCTTGCCCAGGGGCGCTCAAGTACTCCGCGGGTGACTTCCCCCTTACTCGGGCCAAGAGCAGGCAGGCGACATGGCTCGAAACGTAGGGCCAGGAGAGCTCCGGCGCCCCGCCGGTCCCCGGTTCGTACGCCCGGGCGAAGGCGAGCGCGCAGGCGTCCAGGCGCTCAGCGCACCCGGGCAGGTGGATGGACTTCAAGACCAGGTGGCAGAGCATGAAAGCGACGTCGAAGGTGGGGTCGCCACGATGGGCCACCTCGAAGTCGACCACCCACAGGGCGCGGCCCCCGACCAGCACGTTTTTCGGTGAGAAGTCGCCATGGACAAAGCAGGTCCTGCGCTGGCGCAGTTGCTCGGCCAGGCCCAGCACGTCGGGAGCCAGTTCCGGCGCCTTGGCCGCCACCGTCGCGTAGTACGGGGCGAGCCGCAGGTGCTCGAAGTGCGAAGCGCTCTCGAGCTCCTCAGGCAGCGCGCGCGGCGCCAAGGTGGCGCTGTGCCAGGTGGCAAGCAGCTCCCCAAGCCTGGCGGCCACCCATGGCTGTTGCTCTCCTCCCAGCAACAACCCCTTCCAGTCGCGCCACCCTCTCGGTGCCCGCTCCACCGTCAGGCTGTGGCGCTGCGGGTCCCGGTCCACCAACCGCGGCACCGCGCCCGGTGTCAGCTCGCCGACCAGCTCTAGAGCCGCAGCCTCGACCATCGCGCGCCCTTCGGGGGCGTACCATTCCTCTTCCACTCGGAGCTTCGCCAGTGCCTGCTTCACCACGACGTCCCTCTCGGCGTCGCGGACGGCGAGCACCACGTTGCTCACGCCGCCGCCCAGGCTCTCTACTTCGGCGGCGCTCTCCTCACCGAGGACGCCGCGCCCGACAAGGTAACCGACCACGCTGCCGGCGTCCAGCACGGTGCTGGTGCTAGCACTCAGGACGGCCGGGCGACAACCTGCTTGCGGAGGTAGTCGTGGTACGTGTCAGCCGCGTTGACGCCGCCTCCCCACCCGCTCAGGTTGACCCCACCGTAGGGGAGGCCGTAGGCGAACAGGTTGTGGGCGTTGACCCAGGTCGTACCGGCGACCAGGCGCTCGGCCACCCGCCCCGCACGGGCGAGGTCGCTGCTCCACACGCTGTTGGCGAGCCCGTAGCGGGAACGGTTCACGGTCTCCACCGCCCCCGCCTCGTCGGCGAAGCTCATGACGTAAGCCACCGGGCCGAAAATCTCCTCCCGGGCACAGACGTTGTCGGCTGGCCCGGTGAGCAGCGCGGGCGAGACGTAGTAGCCGCCCTCGTAGCCCTGGACACGCGCCTCCCCGCCTTCTAGGAGGAACGACGCCCCTTCTTTCGTGCCCCGCTCCAGGTAACCGAGGACCCGCCGGCGTTGCACGTCGCTCACGAGCGGGCCCATGGTGCTCTTCGGGTCGGAGCCCGGGCCGATGACGGTGGCCGAGAGCTCCTTGGACACCGTCCCGACGAAGCGGTCGAAGATGGCCTCGTGCACGAGCCAGCGCGTCGCCGTGCAGCAGACCTGGCCGGTGTTGAGGGTGATGGCCCCCGCCAGCTTGGCCGCCGTGGTCTCCACGTCCACGTCGTCGAAGATGACCGCCGCGCCCTTGCCGCCGAGCTCCAACTTGCTCGGCACGAGGTTGGCCGCGGCCGCCTGGGCGACGGCCTTGCCCACCTCCGGCGACCCCGTGAACGAGATCATCGCTATGCGCGGGCTGTTGGCCAGGGCGGCCCCGGCTGTCTCCCCGAGGCCCGGCACCACGTTGACCACGCCCGGCGGGATGCCCGCCTCTTCGGCGAGCTCGCAGAGCAGCAGGCTCGACAGCGGCGTCAGCTCGGCTGGTTTCACGACGACGGTATTGCCGGCCGCGAGCGCGGGGGCGGTGCCCCAGGCAAAGAGCAGGAAGGGGAAGTTCCAGGGGAAGATGAAGCCGACCGGGCCGCGCGGCAATAGCAGCTGCCTCGCCTCTATGCCCGGTACTGCCAGTTCCTCGGTGTGCTGTTGGGCAGCGGCCACGTCTGCGAAGTACCGGAACGCCTTGGCAGCAAAGGGCACGTCGAAGCCCACGGCGTCAGCGACGGGCTTGCCGACGTCGAGCGACTCCAGTTGCGCGATCTCTTGGGTGTGCTCGTCGACCAGGTCAGCCAGGCGCCGCAGGTGCTCGGCCCGCTCCTTCGGGTGGAGCGAGGACCACTTGTCGAACGCCCCCCAGGCGGCGTCGACCGCCCTGTCGATGTCCTCGGGGCCGCCTGCCGCCACCCTCGCGATGAGGCTGCCGTCGGCCGGGCTCAGCACCTCGATGACGTCGCCGCTCCGGCTGGGCTGCCACCGCCCGCCGATGAAGCACGGCAGGGGCGCGTCGCCCGCCGCTGCCTGGTCGACGTGCACGAGGCGCTGGTTGGTAGTGCCCGAACTGTCTTGCATGGGTCCCCTCTTCTTGGTGCTGGTGGTCGGTGCTGGTGTGCCCAGGCCGTGGACTTGTCCCAGCCTAGGCGCACCGAGCACGCCTGTCACTAGGGGTATGTGTGCCCTTTTCGACTTGAGTGCACGTCGCGTGCCAGCTCCGCGAAGCGCGGCCGCAACCGTGCGTACGCCCCCGCCCATGAGCCGTTGGGTTGCACGGTGCCGCATTCCGGCTCCCAGTCTTTTAGCAGGTTTCGCCCGAGCCCGGCCTCGCTCGCCAAGAGCGCGGCCCCCACCGCGACGACTTGAGGGGTCTTCACGCGTCTTATGGCCCTACCCAGCATGGCCGCTTTCACCTGCACCACCAACCGGGAGTTGGCGCCCCCTCCGGTGCAGAAGATCTCGGCTGTAGGCGCCTCGTCACCGAGCGCAGCCAGTGCGTCGTCTGCGGCGAACGCCCAGCCCTCTACCGCGGCCCTGAACAAGTGCTCCCGGCCGTGGGCCAACTCGAGGCCGAACAAAGCGCCGCCGACATCGCTGCGCGCCCGCGGCGGGACATAAACCAAGCCGCCGGCACCGGGCCCCAACCTTCCAGCGCTCGCCTCCAGGGCTGCCCGGCGCCGGCCCGGGCCTGCCCCGAGGACCCTGGACACCTGGTCCAGCCCGGCACCAGATCCGAGGCCTGCGACCGCAATGTGGGTGCCGGGGGCCAAGCCGGCACCGAAGTCGACGCCCGCCGAAGGGCCAGTGCCCACCACGAAGCTGGGCGGCACCTCGGCCAGCAGGGCCTCCGCGGTACCAAGCGAGTCCATCACCCGCCCGGGCCGGACGGCGCCGGCCGCGTGGGCTCCCACGACGTGGTCCAAGCCGGTGGACACGACCGGCACGCCGCGCGCTGTCAGCAGGCCCGGGGCGCGCCCGGGCAGCAGCCGCCCCACCACGGCGCCCGCGTCGTGCAATGGGGGCAGCGCTCGGGCCCCCCGAGCCAGGACCTCGGCTGCCCACTCCTCCTGCCAGGCGAAGGCGCCGAGGTCGAGCAGCCCGGTGCGGCTGGCGTGGCTCACGCTCATGGCCGCCTCGCCCGTCCAGCGCAGCACCACGTAGTCGCCTATGCCCACCCAGGTCGTGCACCGCCGCCACACCTCCGGACGGTGCGACTTGAGCCAAAGCCACTTGAAGAGCGTGAACCCGAGGTCTTTGTGCAGGCCCGTCACGCGGAACAGTTCGTCGTCTGGGTGGCGCGCCGACCACCCCCTTTCTTCGGTAGAAGGCCGCCGTTCGTACCAGGCGACGGCTGGGTAAAGTACTTCGCCCTTTGGCCCGAGCGGTACGCCTTCTTCGCCCACACTCGTCACCCCGACCCCGACCACCACGGATCGTCGCGCGAAGCCCTGCTGGGCTTGGTACACGGCCCTTTCGACCGTAGCCAGGATCTCGTCGGGGTCGTGGCACGGTCCGTAGCCGTCGTCGGTGGTGGGGGTCGGCTCGCTCCAGGTGCTCGCGATCGCGCCCTCTTCGGTCACGAGCACCGCCTTGATGTACGTCGTACCTATGTCGACCCCACACAGGACTGGCACAGTCTTAGCCAATCCCTTGCTGCCCCCTTGCGTCATCAGACGTGCCCACTCGGCACCGCGCCGGCCTGTGGCTCGCGCCTTGGCACTTCTTCGTCTGCCGGGCGCTGCTACGAGCCCTGTTTTGCCACGGGACGTCCGCCCCTAATCGGTCACGTCGGCTGGCTGCTGCCCGGTGCTGACAGGCCCGGACTGGCCGACGAGACCGTCCAGCCCCGCCTTGGAGGGAGCCAGGACCACGGTCCCTCGGCCGGACGAGCTCGCTCCACCCCTGCCGAGAGCGGCCCAGCTTCTGAAGAGGTCCCCCACGCCGGCCAGTCCGCCGCCGCGCAACACGCTGTCTATGGCCACGCCGACAAGGATGACGACCCCGACCACGAGCGGCTGCCAGTAGGTGCTCACGTTGAGCACGTCCAAGCCCTGCTGGAGCGTGCCGACGATCACGGCGCCGATGAGGGCTCCGAGGATGGTCCCCACGCCCCCGAAAAGGCTCACCCCCCCGACCACCGCACCAGCAATGGCGTCGAACAACTCAGTTGTCGAACCAGCTGTTGGGTACCCCGAGCTCAACCGTCCGGCCTCGATGGCCCCCGCAAATCCTGCGACCAACCCGCTCAGGAGGAAACACCATATTACTACTCGTCGGATCCGCAGGCCGCTCAGCCGCGCTGCTTCACGGTTCCCGCCGACTGCGTAGACCCGCGACCCAAAGACGGTGCGGGCCAGCACCAGGGCCAACACCACGAACACTACGGCGACGAACACCAAGGGCAACGGCACTGGGCCGATCGTGGCCTGCCCGATGAAGCTGAATGACGGGGCGCTTATGTAGATAGGCACGGCCTGTGTGATCACGAGAGGTATGGACGAGGCGGCTCCGAGTGACGCGAAAGTGACTATGAAGGACGGTATCCGCGTGTAGGCCACGATCACCCCGTTGAAGAGGCCTACCAATCCCCCCAGGGCGATCGCAACGAATATCGCACCCGGGGCCGTGAAGCCGTGGTTGAAAGCTTCCGCCATCCCGACACCGCTCAGTGCCAGGACCGAGCCGACCGACAGGTCGATCTCGGCGATCAGGAGGACGAAGGCCTCGCCCAGTGACAGCAATATGATGACAGCCGCGTTCAGGAACAGGTTCAACACGTCCGACTCAGTGAAAAAGTGGCCGGACAGAGACGAGAATATGATCATTATTGCGACCCAGACTGCGAGGATCCCGGCCTCCCGGGGCACCCTTCGGGTTTTGTGCGACTTCATTTCAGCGCTACCTCCTCCTCGGCACTGACCGCCACCAGGCGCAGTGCATCGGGCGTCAACGCGTCGCCGGACAGCACAACGTCGCCGAGCCTGCCCTTCCTTACTACATAGCAGCGTGAGCAGAGCTCACAGATCTCCTCGGCCTCCGAGGACGAGACGATCACCGCCTTGCCCTCTCGCGCCTCGTCCCGTATGACCTGGTAGATGCGGCGCTTGGCGCCCACGTCCACACCCCGGGTGGGCTCATCGAGCAGGAGCACCCGCGCCCCGGCCATATGTAGGCGGCTGAAGAGGACCTTTTGCTGGTTCCCCCCGCTGAGCGACCCTACGGACCTGTCGGGGTCACCGCGGATGTCGAGTCGTTCGACTTCGCTGTCCGTCTCCGCCGTCACCCGGGCCCTGTCCACGAGGCCGAAGTAGTGCCTGAATGAGCGCAGTGCCGCGAGGACCTGGTTGTTCCTGACGCTCATCGAAGGAATGATGCCGTCCACCTTCCTGCTCTCTGAGAGGAGGTACAGGCCGCGTTCGAGCGAGTCGGCGGGGTCCTTTGGCCTGAACGGCGCGCCGTCGAGCACAACCTGGCCACCGTGCAATGGGTTCAGGCCGTGCAGGGCCCGTAGGAACGCTGTCCGCCCGGCACCCAACACACCGTACAGACCGACCACCTCACCGAAGTCGACCTCCAGGTCGGCATGGCTGACACCGCTGGCGACCAGTCCCGTGACCCGAAGAGCCGGTACCGGCGCGGTTTTTGTGCTTGCGTGTTGCCTTGTTACCTCGGTCCCCGTTGGCACTTTCGGACCCCGCGGTGCCGGGGCACCCGGTACCACTTCTTGGGTACGGCTCTTGCTTCGCTGCGCGTCACCGGTGCTACCTGCCAATTCCGCGACCAGGCGCTCGTGATCGAACTCGCTACGAGCGCCCTGTGCCACGACGTGGCCGTCGCGGAGTACGACGATCCGGTCGGCACAGTCCAGTACTTCGTGGACCTTGTGGGTGACGAGCACAAAGCTGACTCCTTCGGCAGTCGCCCTGTGCATGAGGTTGAAAACGCGCTCTATTTGTTCGACATCGAGAGAAGAAGTCGGCTCGTCGAGCAGGACAACCTTCGCACCCGAGGATAGGACGGCGGCAATCTCTACCAGCTGGCGCTCCGCCTGGGAAAGTTGGCTCGCAGGCAGCATAGGGTCAATGTCGATGCCGCGGCCGGACAGTGTCCGAAGAGCGTCCTGCCTCAGCTGTTTGCGGTCTATAAAGCCGAAGCGCTGAGGCAGGACAGGATAGCTCAAGTTTTCTGCGACGCTTACCGTACCGATTATCCGGAGCTCCTGGTACACGGCAACGACGCCGTGGCTACGAGAGTCTGCCACGCTCCGGAACTGCACCGGCTGACCACCTGCCATCAGCTGGCCGGCGGTAGGTTGCTCGGCACCGGTCAGTATCTTTATTAGCGTCGATTTGCCGGCGCCGTTGTGGCCCATCAAGCCCAAAATTTGGCCCGGTTGCACCTCGAGGGAGACGTCTTCGAGCGCAAGCATTTCTCCATATCGTTTGGTGACGCCCCGTGCCTCGACAAGCGGTGACTGGGCGGCCCTACTCGCGCTTTCACCACCTGGTGTAGGTGCCAATCCTCCTGTCGAACTCATGACCACCTCTTCCTCCTGCCAGGC